>CBFDCD010000083.1:0-8322 GCA_965603225.1 uncultured bacterium | reverse complement strand
TATTTGTTGGGGTTGAGGCGCTTCCAGGTGACTTGGCCGAGGCAGTACTGGGCCAAAATGCACTGCCCGAGACAGTGGCGGCCTTTCGTAAAGAACTAAAATTAGACCTTGCTCCACATATTAGGTATTTTTCGTGGCTTGGGGATTTCTTTAAGGGAGATTTTGGAAACTCCCTTGCCAATGGGCGACCAATTATTGATCTAATCGGCTGGCGTTTTGCCAATACCATATTCTTAGCTGCTACGGCTGCGGCGATTGCAGTGCCAATCTCCATCATCCTTGGAATACTTGCCGCGCTTTACCGTAACACATTGTTTGATCGCATTATATCCATATCTACAATCAGCGCTATCTCTTTTCCCGAGTTTTTTATAGCCTACATTTTAATTTTTTTACTGTCAGTACAGGTTGTTGTTTTTCCCAGCATATCCAACATTAACGACCAAATGTCCTTCTGGCAAAAAATCTATGCTATTGCCCTCCCATGTATTACACTAACCATGGTGGTCACAGCCCATATGATGCGCCAGACAAGGGCGGCTATTATCAATATCTTGGCCAGCCCATTTATCGAAATGGCTCATTTAAAAGGCCTGAAACGGTTGCGTATTATTGTATTACATGCATTTCCAAATGCCCTCTCTCCAGTGATTAATGTAGTTGCCCTTAATCTTGCATACCTTATTGTCGGGGTTGTAATTATTGAAGTGGTCTTTGTGTACCCAGGTTTAGGACAACTTTTAGTAGATTCTGTTTCAAAACGTGACATTCCTGTTGTGCAGGCAAGCGGCCTGATTTTTGCCGCTACATATGTCGGGCTCAATCTTGCGGCTGATGTGTTTTCCATTATCAGCAACCCCAGACTCAGGAATCCGAGATAGGAAGTGGTAACTTTATGGCATTCTTCAAGCTAATAAGACAGTCCCCTTTAAGCGCACGAATTGGACTAATTATTATACTCATCAATATCCTTGCCGCAATATTCGCGCCTGTTATTGCCCCTTACAGCGAAACAGAGATTGTAGCAGATGTGTGGGCCACACATAGCATGGATAATCTATTAGGGACCGATAATTTAGGGAGAGATCTTCTCACGCGACTTCTTTACGGTGCCCGTAATACTATTGCCATAGCCATTGCAACAACAATGCTTTCATTTTTGACAGGCATTATCTGCGGTTTTTTTGCAGCCACCCTTGGCGGCTGGGTTGATCAGATCTTGAGCCGCATAGTAGATATAATGATGGCATTTCCAACCCTCATTTTTGCCTTGATGGTTCTATCGGTAGTTGGAACATCCATTGCCGCATTAATCACTGTTATTGCATTACTTGATTCAACAAGGGTCTATCGCCTTTCAAGGGCTGTAGCCATGGATATTGGCGTTATGGAGTTTGTAGAGGCGGCCAGGCTAAGAGGCGAAAAAATATGGTGGCTCATGCGATATGAAATACTTCCGAATGCCATGCCGCCTCTGGTTGCAGAATTTGGCCTGCGTTTCTGTTTTGTATTCCTGTTTATTGCCGCCTTAAGCTTCCTCGGACTGGGCATAAAACCACCTGCTGCGGATTGGGGCGGCATGGTACGGGAAAATGCAGGAGCCATCACATTTGGCATTACCACACCCCTGTGGCCTGCAGGCGCCATTGCATTTTTGACTGTAGGTGTAAATTTAATTGTTGACTGGTTTCTCCGCTTAGCCAGCGGGCTGAAAGATTGATTTTTAACAGTTCAGCTATCAGACAAGATTACAGGATTTATATGATAAACAATCTTGCCTATCCAGTTCATCCTGTCAAATATGAGACCCCGGTGAACTACTGCTGTTAATTTTTATGCAGGTTAAAAAAAATGAATCATATTTTGACTATTAAAAAAATAAAGATCGAAGGATTTAGCGATAACCAATGGATTCCCATTGTCAAAGGCATCAATCTGACATTGGATAAAGGAGAGGTTCTCGGCCTTATAGGGGAATCCGGAGCTGGTAAATCTACCCTTGGGCTTGCCGCTATGGGGTACACACGGCAGGGATGCAGAATAGCATCTGGATCGATTGTATTTGATGGTATGGATTTGACAAGGGCCTCAAGAGAAGAACAGAGAGATTTGAGGGGTTCCCGCATAGCATACGTGGCCCAAAGTGCAGCAGCCTCTTTCAATCCCGCGCACAGGCTTATAAAACAATATGCCGAGGCGCCGGTCCAGCACGGGTTGATGAATAATTCAGAGGCGGAAAAAAGGGCTATTGACATTTACAGACGTCTTCTTCTTCCTGACCCTGAGGGTATTGGTTATCGCTACCCCCATCAGGTCTCCGGCGGCCAGCTTCAAAGGGCCATGGTGGCTATGGCCATGTCCTGCAAGCCTGATATTATAATTTTTGATGAGCCCACAACAGCATTAGATGTTACTACCCAGATTGAGGTATTAGCGGCTATCAAGGAAATTACCAGGCAATTTGACACTGCTGCTATTTACATCACACATGACCTTGCCGTTGTAGCCCAACTTGCCGACCGCATCATGGTCCTTCGATACGGTGATCTAATTGAAGAAGGCAACACCAGACAATTGATTTCCAAACCCAAAAAAGAGTATACAAGGCAACTGCTCTCTGTACGAACACTCAGGGAAGAGAAAAACGGATGGGCAAGAGACAGAAATATCATTCTTGAGGTAAAAAATGTGTCAGCAAGTTATGTAAATGGCGTTAAAGTACTTGAGGATATAAGCCTGAAGATACCCCGTCAAAAAACAGTTGCCGTAGTTGGAGAATCTGGAAGCGGAAAGAGCACCTTAGCCAGGGCAATCACAGGCCTGCTTCCACCTATAGAGGGAAATATCATATTTGATGGAAAGGAATTGCCTCCTGCCTTAAAATCTCGTCACCGTGAAGACCTCAGGCGCCTACAGATGATATATCAAATGCCTGATACAGCCCTCAACCCCAAGCAGAAGGTAAGAAAAATCTTAGGCCGTCCCTTGAAGTTTTATTTTGGAATGCCACGAAAGGAAAGAGAAAATAGAACCCTTGAACTCCTAAATATGACGGAATTGCCGGAAAGCTATATAGAGAGATACCCCCCGGAGCTCTCCGGGGGAGAAAAACAGAGAATATGCATTGCAAGAGCTCTGGCTGCCAAGCCAGACTTGATTATATGCGATGAAGTGACTTCAGCTCTGGATCAATTAGTTGCTGAAGGAATTTTAAGCCTGTTGCAGGATCTTCAAAATGAGCTGGCTGTGTCTTATCTCTTTATTACCCATGATCTGGCTACTGTTAAGGCGGTTTCCGATGAAATTATAGTTATGTTAGAAGGAAGAATTGTTGAGCAGGGTATAAAACAGGATATTTTAACACCACCTCATCATGAGTACACAGAGCTCTTACTCTCATCAGTCCCTGAGATGGATCCTGACTGGCTGGATAATCTCTTAGAGGAACGCCAGGCTGTTCATTCTTAGCGAAGGTTGGCTTTTACAGGGGTCTATTCCACTTCTAAGTCCTGCACATCAAGCATATTAGTTAACTTGGTAAGGGCAAGGACAATTTGTTTTTTCTCCAAATCGGAAAGCCTTTTCATTCCATCAATGATTTTTTGCTGAATAGGAGGCGGGGCATTTTCAGCATGACCCCTCCCGCTTTCAGTCAGCTCAATTGTTATGATACGGCGATCCGGTGAGTTTCTTATCCGGGTCACAAGACCTTTCAGCTCCAAACGATCTATGACCCCTGTAACAGTGCTGGATTTTACCATCATAAGTTTTGCAATCTGAGATGGAGGAAGGGGTCCGTTCTCATAGAGAGCCAAAAGGCAGTTGAGTTGCGCGGCGGTGATCTGATATTCCCTGTTCAGCTGTTTTGTAAACAGTTCGCTTCCCTGCATAAGCCTGCGAATCTGGAATATAATCTCCCTTGTAGGCTCTTTTTTAATTGCGGCCCCATTATTTGAATTGCTGGCAGCCTTATTTGTTGGCATCAGGCTCTCTCCTCAAAAAATATCTCAATGTAATGCATATACCAAAGAGGAACTTAACAGACAATAACTTTTTCAGGCTAATCGTAAGGAACAATTTAATGAGGCCAAAAATGAAATATAATTGGAATATACTCTTCAGAAAAGAATTATATTTTGTGTTTTTAGCCCTGATCCATTTGCAGGATCAGGGCCTTTTGCAATTTTTATCCAAATGTTACTGTATTGCCGTTCCCAATATATACATCACTCTTTGAGCCGAATTGCGCTGTGCTCCTAACAACCGGATAACCAAAATCTATCATCTTCTGAACAGCTACTGCGCCTGTAAAGTGATTCCATGCGACCTTTTTAAGATCGTATTTACCCATTCCCCTTTTATGGTCATTAGGCCTTTAGCCTCCTTCCTGCAGACCAATCTTATCAGATACCTTCTCCCATACCTCCTGAACTGCCTGGGCAGCATCTGAATTGCTATCATATTCAATGATAGTCTCTTTTTCAACCATGGCCTTTGTAAAAAAAGGGTCAAACGGAATTTTCCCCATAACAGGTAGTTCATTATCGTGTGCATATTGCTCTATTGTCTTAGTCATTTGTGGATTGAGATCAAACTTATTTATACAAACATAAGCAGGAATGTTAAAATGTCTGGTCAACTCTACCACCCTGTCCATATCATGATGGCCTGATAGGGTTGGTTCTGTAACAATAAGCACACCGGTTGCACCGGTTATGGATGCAATAACAGGGCAGGCCAAACCAGGTGGCCCGTCTGTGAGGATAAGATTAATGCCAGCCTTTTTTGCCACTTCTTTGGCCCGCTCCCTTGTTAAGGTAACAAGTTTGCCGGAATTATCCTCTGCAATGCCAAGTCTTGCATGGACCATTGGTCCGCATCGAGTCTCTGATACAAATAACTCACCACAGGTCTGAAGGGGAAAATCTATTGCGTCTTCCGGGCAAAAGTGAACGCATACACCACAGCCCTCACAGTCAAGGGGATTTACTGCAAAATCAGGGCTAATGGCATTGAATCGGCACAACTCCCTGCAGAGACCGCACTCAGTGCATTTATCCTTGTTTATTACTGCCTTATGGCCCTCTTGAAAATCCTTTCTTTCTATTATATCAGGTTCTAATATCAAATATAGGTCTGCCGCATCTACATCTGCATCGCAAAGGACTTTTTCACTTGCCAGCGATGCAAAAGCACCAATCAGGCTAGTTTTACCTGTCCCACCCTTACCACTTATAATAATAAGTTCCTTTATATCATTTTCTAACATAGCTCACGATCTTTTCATAAAGATTAATAAATTGTTCCTTCCACTCAGGTAATGCCTCTACTATAAGGCTCCCCCTGGAATAGGCCTCAGCAATCTTCCTGCTAAAAGGTATCTCCATTAGAATAGGAATGTTTTCTTCTCTTGCGTATTCCGTTACCTTTGAATCACCGAGATCCGACCTGTTTATTATTATGCCGAATGGGATTTTAAGGGCCCTAACCATTCCTACTGCAAGTTTAAGATCATTTAACCCAAAGGGGGTTGGCTCTGTGACAAGGATGATAAAATCCGTATCCTTTACCGAGTTAATCACTGGACAGGATGTGCCCGGAGGCGCATCAATGATAGTTATCTTGTCAGATCCAACATACTCTTTAACCCTTTGAATCACCGGCACAGACATGGCCTGTCCTACAAAGAGGCGGCCTTGGGCAAAATCAAGGCCATCTCTTGCCCCGCTTTCAAAGAGACCCATTTCCCTGTTTGTTTCGGTGATTGCGTTTTCCGGACATACCTCAAGGCATCCACCACAGCTATGACACAGCTCCGGAAAGGTTAAAACACTTTCACCTATGACGACAATAGCCTTAAATTGACAGATTTCCTGGCACTGTCCGCACAAGGTACATTTGCCCATATCCACTTCAGGCACTTTTACACTTACCCGCTCAGAGTGATTTATCTCCGCTTGTATAAATATATGATCATTAGGTTCCTCTACATCACAGTCTAATAGGCTTACACCTTGTCCAAGGGCCACAGCCAGATTCGTGGCAATTGTTGTCTTTCCGGTCCCACCTTTTCCACTTGCAATACTTATTCTCATTTTTACCTTCCTGTTTTTCTTGTATATATACGTGCATTATACTACAAAATATATTAAAAGAAAGAAAATTAGGGGAGACAATCAATTATAAAATTTCATACTCCCCCATTCTTTCAGCTATAATCATTATATTGCCGTCCCCTTTAATATACGGCTTTTTATGCTAAGAGATTACGGCAAGGACCTTTCTAAGTATTTAATGATATAGGTTTTATGCTTTATATACCCCTACCCCGTAATACTGATAACCTCATCAATAATCTTGTTGAAACCCTGCGTATAGGGCAACTTCTCATTGTCCATCCACTCGACAGTGCCGTTGTCACCCTCCTGGACGATGTCAGGCTCTAAGGGAAGGCTTCCAAGCAGTGTAAGGCCTGCCTTTTTGGCGGTTACAACGCCGCCGTTGCTCTTAAAGATATCAA
Source organism: uncultured bacterium (assembly GCA_965603225.1). Lineage (GTDB taxonomy): Bacteria > Desulfobacterota > DSM-4660 > Desulfatiglandales > B25-G16 > M55B121. The sequence continues at coordinate 1,802 of CBFDCD010000083.1, read as the reverse complement.
TTGTTTTTCCACAGTAAGGGCACACAAGGCCGCTCATGTTTTCAACAAGGCCTAAGATCTCCATATTTACCTGTTTACAGAAGTTAATTGATTTTCTTACATCGGAAAGTGATATCTCCTGTGGGGTGGTGACAATAAGGGCCTTGGTGTCCGGGATGGTCTGGGCTATGGTAAGGGGCTCATCTCCTGTGCCGGGGGGACAGTCAATGATTAGATAGTCAGCGTTGGTCCACTCTATCTCAGAGATGAATTGTTTTATAACACCTATCTTTAATGGACCCCTCCATATTGTAGCCGTATCCTTGTCTCCAAGGAGGGCCTCTATGGACATAACCTCCAGATCAGGTGAGTATTTAAGGGGCACACCCTTTTTACTGTCAGGGGATGCATGGATGCTTCCCTTGAGACCAAGGAGTCGTGGTATGCTGGGGCCGTGCAGATCCACATCCATAAGTCCTACCTTAAAGCCTTTTCTTGCAAGGCCAACGGATAGATAGGCGGCAACCGTGCTTTTTCCCACACCTCCCTTACCGCTCATTACGAGTATTTTGTTTTTAAATGCCTTAAGTTCTTCTTTTACGGCTGCATCCTGTGCAGCCATCTGGGCCTTTTTATCTGTTGTCATTCTACTACCGTTCCTTTCTTTTTTACTACTATATCGCCTTCATTGCATCCTATATCCCGTGCAATGACAGGGCATTTTACCTTAAGGAGGAAGAATATCTTTTTCGGGGTATTGCTCAGGGTCTCATAGTTTCCCTGTCCCTTTGCAATAATAAGATCAGATTCAAAAAATCTTTCCCTGAACTCTTGTGAACATTCCTCTATAATGGTGCCCGGGATATCAGCGCCATTGTCTATTACCTCTATTACCTTGTCTATGCCTGCTATAGCCGCATCCTCTCTCAGGGCATCATTTATTATCGGTTTTCCCCTGACCGCAAGACTTACAGGATAGTGTTGAAGCTCGTCTATGAGAAGTCTGTCAAAGACAATCTCTCCGGCATTATCCGCAAGGTAGAGTATGTTCGATGCCCGTGACAGTTCTTGTTTGAGATTCTCTATCGCATCCCTTTCAATAGGCTGGGTGAGACACTGGGAGAGAGCGTTTTTTATCGTTTCCTCACCTATTGTATCTCCCTGGCCATAGTCAATGATGTTTCCTGCTATGGCAAGTCTCAGTGCGGTCTCAAAGGGATCGAAAGAGTTCCGTATGGAACCTTTAAGGGATGGTATGAGTTGTAGGGCAAGGGTGTTCGAGTCTTTTTTTGCCTTGTAGTAAGGGTCAGTGTCTCCAGTAAGGGTCTTTACAATGCCGTGGATGTCTCTTCCTATGGACGGAGCGGTACCGTCAAAGGATTTCTCGCTTAGGTAAGAGAGGACCTCCCTTAGTATCCGCTCTCTGAGTTCATTGTCACTGGTTACAAGGCCCCCTGCTTCAAAGGCCTGCCTTACAAAGCAGGGTATGCACTCCAGCGCTATTTTCAATTGTAGTTTCCTTTAGAAGGACTTAGTCTTCTATTTCCGTTATTGTGATAGCATCCTGCTCGCATGCCTCTAAGCAGGCCTCACATCCAATGCATTCATCTGGATTGACTGGTACGGATTTGTCATCCTGCATCTCATATACATCTGATGGGCAGACATCAACACATTCTTCACAACCAATACATTTTTCCTTGTCAACTTCCGGTTTAAACATAGCTTATAGCTCCTGATTTAATTTTAGTTTTGCGATTTACTCATAGCCCATTTGTAGGATATGTCAAGTTTTTTTATTGGGGTCGGGGGAATTTTTTTTA
>CBFDCD010000082.1:0-8324 GCA_965603225.1 uncultured bacterium | reverse complement strand
TCTGGATTGGTTAGCACAAGCATGGGGCCCGGCGGCAAAGAATTTCTTAATCAGTGAATCCCTCAGGGGAGAAGGTGGTGTGTTAATAGATACAAAAGGCAATGGCTTCATGGAACATTACCATCCAATGAAGGATTTGGCAACGAGAGATATCGTTGCACGATCCATTGATGCTGAGTTAAAAAAGAGCGGTGATGAGTGTGTATATTTAGACATAACCCACAAGCCCCGCGATTTTGTTAAAAATCGATTTCCCCATATTTATGAAAGATGTTTTGAGTTTGATATAGATATAGCTCATGAGCCTATTCCAGTCGTTCCTGCCGCACATTATATGTGTGGTGGCATCTTGACGGATAAATACGGCCAAACCAACATAGCAAACTTATATGCTATCGGTGAAGTGGCCTGCACTGGTTTACACGGGGCAAACAGATTGGCCAGCAATTCCCTCCTCGAGGCCCTTGTTTTTGCAAAGTCCGCCTTTGAAGACAGCGTTAATAGGATATCAGGTCAAGGTGATTATAAGTTTCCGCCTGTCCCTGTTTGGGATAAAGGCTCAGCAATTGACAGTGATGAATCTGTCGTAGTTTCCCATAACTGGGATGAGGTAAGAAGGCTTATGTGGAACTATGTCGGCATAGTCAGGACAAACAAAAGGCTTGCAAGGGCCAAAACAAGGATAGACATTATCCAGAATGAAATCAGGGACTACTTTTGGGACTTTATCATTACAGGGGATTTGTTAGAGCTAAGAAACCTGGCAACGACTGCCGAACTAATCATAAGCTCAGCAATAATGAGAAAGGAGAGCAGAGGCCTTCACTATAATTTGGACTACCCGGAACGGGACGACGTCAACTGTCGTCATGATACTGTAATTTAATGCTTACTCTCACCGCCACCAAGACACTAAGGCGCCAAGAACAACATGAAAAATATTTTCTTTGTGTCTTTATGACTTTGTGGCAAATAAATTTGGTTACGGCTTGTCCTTAAGGTCTAACCATGTTTTAATAAACGCATAGATCATGCCCAAAGAGATTGCCCCAAGGACCATATAGAGAAGCCCCATAAATATTAGATGACCTGCATCCCACTCCCATTCAAAAACAAAGGGTATCATATCAACCTCCTTTTACTACACCAAAATCCTTTACAGAAACCCCGAAAATTTTTACCGGACTAAGCTCGGGCTCCAATGGGAAGATTGACAGGTATCTGTAAGAAAGGGAAAACAAAAGGATGCCATACCCAATGGCCCCCACTGCAATGCCCCACTCCTGCCATGTTGGAAAATAACTCATAAAACTTTCAAATGGTAAAACCGGTATGGACAAGGTCTGAATAGTAAAAACAAACCTGTTAAGAACTATACCGATAATATTCATTAAGGCGCCCAAGATCAGGAGGGCACTTTTCTCTCTTAAACGGGGTGTAATGAGAATAATTGCAGGGATTACACCAAAGATTCCAATTTCTGCAATTATCAGCCAAAGGCTGTATGGTTCCCTGTAAAAATCCATAAATGATAACCCGGCCCTATGTACAACCCCGTATACCCAGCTCACCGTATCCATAATCTTGAATATTAGATAAACAGCAAGGAGCCAGCCGGAAATCTTTCCCAAGGTAAGAAAGGCACCCCTGTTAACAAGTTTTTTCTTCGTCACTTTCTCCGTTACCCATATACATAGCAGGGTAAAGGACGGGCCTGCTGCAATTGCAGAAAGAATAAACAAAAAGAAGGTCCATGGCCAAATAAAAAAACCTTCCCTGTACGCAAAGGGCCTGCCAAAAAGTACCCCATATAATCCCCCCAGCGAGCCTTGATGAAAAAAGGAGAGAAAAGTTCCTGCAGCAGCAAAAAGTGCGACTATGTGATGGAGATTATTTCCAAATATGTTGAACTCTGGAACTTCGCTTAATTTTCTATTAGACAATAGTATAGGCAGGTACTCAATCGTTAAAACGCCAAGGTATACCGTTATACAAAAGGAGACCTCTGTAAGCATGGAGTGTACATTTGCATGCCAGAATATAAACCACCCCCTCAAAGGTTGACCTATATCTATTCCAAGCATTGCAATCGCGGATGAATAACAAATAAAACCGATAACAACCGCTGCATTTACAACAGGTTTCAGGTTCTCCCTATATGGGTAAATAAAAATCCCGCCCATGACGTGGGTCAAAAATCCTGTAAAAAATGCTCCTGCGCCAAGGGCTATGATAGAAAGGTCAAACACAATCCATAGACCAAAGGCAAAGTAGTGATTCATGTTTGTCTGGTTTAGCCCTTTATACAGGCAGAAAAAGGCTGATACCACACCCCACGCAATAAATGCCAGCCACAAAAGTGTCCAGGGTAAAAAGGTCTTTAATGAACATCGTTGAACACCCTTGGGAATCAAGGCTAAATCCATTTCATTCCTCCAGCTCTTTAATTCCTGCTTTCAAATTCACCTTGCAGGTAGTTATCCGCCATACGCCTCACCCATTCTTTACTGCTAAGATAGTAAACCTTTGGTTCAGTGCCAAGTCTTTCCAACAACCTGAAGGCATTCTTACTTTTAACAAGTTTCGAAATTTCATGTTTAGGGTTATTAAGGTCACCAAAGGTGATGGCATTTGCAGGGCATGCCTCTGCACATGCAGGGGTATATTCATCTTCCCTTAATTCTCTTCTTCCCTCGTTATACGCTCTTTGCTTGGCGCTCATAAGCCTGTGATGACAAAAGGTACACTTCTCTACCACCCCCCTCATCCGTGGAGAGACCTCAGTAGTTAGATATCTCTCCATGCCGGCAGGAAAAGAGGGATCAAACCAGTTGAAGCTTCTCGCGTGATAAGGGCAGGCGGCCATACAGTATCGACATCCTATGCACCTTGTATAAATCTGGCTGATTATTCCGGTATTCGGATCTTTCTTGGTTGCCGTTGCAGGGCAAACCGGGACGCACGGGGGGTTATCGCATTGCATGCAGGCCCTCGGAATATATGCAATCTGCGTATTTGGAAACTCTTTGCCGTTTGTCAGTTTGTATATTTCCAGCCAGCTTATATTCCTTGTTTTATCTGATTCATCATACATAACAGGAATATTATTTTCAGAGGCACAGGCAGCAACACATACGCCGCAGCCAGTGCATTTATCCACGTCAATAATCATCCCGTATCTTGTGCCTCTGGTAGTATCTTCCTTTTTCATTACCTATCCTTTAGATTGATTGCTAAGGAATCTTTTTTTAGCCAGGATGTTCACGATATAAAAAATCTTTCTACTCCCGCCTAAGAAAATTCCGCTGAAAGTGGTAATTTCATAACCCTTATACCTTTACTACCTCCACCCTTGTATTCCACCACACGGGCTGTCCGGTCAAAGGGTCCTCGGTGCTGTCAATTATATCATAAGGGTTGACCCCCTTCCCTTTTAAATATTTGTCATAGGCAGTATGTCCGAGGCCGGCAGGTAGAAAAATAATGCCCGGCCCGGCCCCGTTAAAAATATGGACCCTGACCCGTATTTCTCCCTTAGAAGATTTCAAGGTCACCCTTGCGCCTTCCTTCAGTCCATATTGAGATGCAGTTTTCGGGTTAACCTCTACAAAAATATCATTTTTTTTGAGCTGACTGTCGAAAAGTGTTTTGTTCAGAAATGGCGGACTCCCCACCCAGCCACTTGCCAGATTTATTAGTTCAACAGGGAGTAAAAGTAGGCTATTGTCTTTTCTTTCATCCTTTGGTCTTTTTTCCTCATAGTGAGGCATGTTTATCTCATCTCCCCTGGAACTAATTCCAAGGCCTGACGCTATATCATCAACAGACCTTTCAGCGGCATATTTTTCAAGAGAGGCCTCTATACGCGTTGAAAAAAACTCAAATTTCTTAGTTTTTGTATGAAATGTTTCCGGCCAGTTGCCAAAAGAGTGCATAGGATCAAACCAACACCCATTCTCCTTTATTTCCTTCCACATGGAATCAAAGGAGGTATATTTATGTTTAGATACATTCTGCCTATCCAGGTTTTTCCATGGAGGAGCAATCTTGTTAGATGAGATTTCTCCTTTTCCTGACTCATAGAGTCCTCTTGCCCTATCCTTTAAGGCATGTTCAAAGTCAGGCCATTTTAAAGAATTGGCAACTGATCCTCCTATTTTTTTCGCCAGCGATAGAAGGACATCTCCGTTATGTTTTGTCCGGTAAACTGGTTTTACTACCGGTCTGGACAGTGCATAAATGGGGTACTGCAGCCCAGTAGGCCATACTGTATCCGTCATCTTCTCAAGGTGTGTATGATCAGGTAGTATGAGGTCTGCAAACAAAGATGTTTCATCAATAAATGGGGAAAAACTGACAATAAAGGGGATTTTATTTAATGCCTTGATAAATCCCTTGTTGTCCGGTGTGTTATATGCAGGGTTCGAAGAGAATAGTAAAAGGGTGTCTACAGAAGAACTATTGCTATTAACTGCATCTGCAAATTTATTTATTAGGCTCTCGGTAAAAGGGTATTGCCCGCTTCCGGCCCTGTCTACCCTTTCTTTTGTCAGACCTTCCGTGGCAACAGAGTCATGTTCTATGTCCGGCCACTCGCCCAAGGGGAGGCCATCTGCAATTAAGGCTCCTCCCTTTTCATTTATTCTTCCGGTTAATGCATTGAGGGCATGTACAGACATAAAGTCGTACAGACTGCCTGGCAACATTCCTTTGCCCCTGCCGGCAATGGCAACAGGGCGATGGGCTGCCGCAAATCTCTTTGCTATATTGATAATGTCCTTAACGTTTACTCCTGTTATGTTCTGCACTACCTGGGGTGTGTATTTCTCCAGGATAATCTTGGAAAATCCCTTATGCTTGTTCCCACGGTCGTCAATCCAGTCATTAAAACCTGATGTAGACTCTTCTATAAATTTTTTATGATACAGTTTTTCTTTGATAATAACATGGGCCATTCCAAGTGCCAGTGCCGACTCTGTCCCTGGGTACGGAGCAAGCCAAAGATCGGCCTTTGATGCAGTATTTGATAACCTTGATTCAACTTGGGCAATATAGGGTTTCCCATGCCCATCTGCAGACCAATAAGCCCAAGCATTTGACATCCTTCCAGGTGCCCCCCAGCCGTCAAACAGACCGCAACCGAAGCTCACTATAAGATCAGCGTTTTCCAGATCAAATGCCGCAGGGCCTTTGTTTCCCTGCATAATTCCAACAGCCATGGAATATGTGTCTTCTTCCCGTGGCACAGTCATGTAGTTTGGACTGCCAATAGCATTGATTAATCTTTTTATAAGAAGTGCCATTGTAGAGCGGGAGGGGTTTCCATCTATTGCTGCAATTTTTTCAGGTGTTCCTTTATCCCTAAGGGAATTTATATTTGAGGCTAATTGGTCTATTGCACTTGACCATGAGATCTCTTTCCATTTTTTTGATCCCCGTGATCCGACTCTTTTCATTGGGGTCTGCCACCGCACCCCCTCATTGTACAAAATTTGCTGCCCAGCAGCCCCGAGAGGACAAATGGCCCCTTGATTTACAGGATAGTCTTTCCTGCCATTTATTTTTACGACCCTTTGCCCAATTTTTTTAACCTCTATTCCACAGGCACCTGGGCAAAGCGTGCATACAGAGCTTATAGTAGAAAATTTACCTTTCGCCGGCACAGGCACCCATGACCAGTTTTGTGTCCAAATGGCTATATCATCTATTAGTTTCCAGGGCAGCGGTGATAGCATTGTTCCTGCTGCGCCCCCTGCGGCAAATTTGATAAAATTCCTTCGGCTAAATTCCATTTTCCCCTTCCTCATTTATGGCATACAAAGCATGCATTATTATTCTCCTTTTTCCTTTGAGTATGGCATTCAGCGCAGTCATCCATCTTCATCCCGTCCCATGTGTGTTTCTTGAGACCTGCAATATTTCTCCCCCAGATATCTATACTGTAGCCGGTTAATCGGTCAACCTTATAAACAGGCATAGTGTCCTGGTTAGCCATATCGCCATGGCAGACACCGCATTCAATCTCCGCCATTTTAACATGGGCCATGTGGGGGAAATACACACATTCCGGTTGACGAGAGTAAACGAGCCATGGGATTTCCTTTTCCGGGACAATATAATTGGTGAATAATTTTTTTTCTTCCTGACTATCGCTTAGTGGTGATTCCGGGTCTTCATGACATTCAATGCATTTGTCAATTTTGGGAATGCCGGAAAAACTGCCGTCTTCGTGAAAAAAGTGGCAATCCTCACAGCTCAGTCCAGCATCTGATTCCGGACCATGGTGGGCATGACTGAAGTTTATCGGCTGATCTTTTTTAGAATAAAGAAGGGCGGGAAAGACTACCCATCCTACGATTAGAGCCCCAATAAAACCGAATAGTAAGAATATCCATCCATTTTTACCCGTCTTTTTTGAACCAGCATCCATAGAGCCCTCTATTGTATTATTTAATCAATGAATTATGTTGCAATTTTTATATAATAAGTACCCTTGTTGTCAAGTGAAAATAATATAATTTAGAATTTCTGTTTTGAATTTTTTCCCTGCAGATAATATGGACGGCCGGTTAACAAGTCATCAAATAAACCAGACGCGTCGTGTAAGGATTATATGTGAAAGAAATTTATTGTATAATATCTCGGAAAAACAGGCAGACCAAATCAACTGATAAACCTTTCTTGGGGATATGAAAGGACGTGTTTATATGCAGGATAGAGTTGCCTGGGTAAAAAGTCAGCGTTGACGGAATGGGAAAGTCCGTGAAAACATTATCAAGCATTATGTACAACGGAAAAACCTTAAGGATTGAATGTATTATATACAGAGCGTCTGGACTTAATATTTATAGGTCGTAAACAACGTAAGCTTTGTTTGTTAGTCTATAAATGTTAGGGATTCAAAAAAACTCACTAAAAATGTAACAGCTCAATAAAAAGGGGCGGAAGAAAATCCCTTCCGCCCCGTAACTCGTATTACTCTACAAAATGGTTACCACTATTTATTGAGTTGCCACGTAAAATTATGTTATTCATTTTCTATCTACCATGCCACGATGATTTATGGCAGGTGTGAACGATTACTATTTTTTTACCACCCTATAGTCAAATACTTATGAATCGAATTAGCTACTGTTCTGCCAGCGCCCATAGCAAGTATAACCGTTGCCTGTCCAGTGACTATATCGCCACCGCCCCAGACTGCCTTCTTGGTGGTCTTGCCGGTCTCAGGTTCGGCTATTATATATCCTCTTTTATTCAACTTGATATCGTGAGTCGCCTTTGTCAAAAGGGGATTAGCGCCTGCACCTATGGCAACAACAGCAGTATCGCAGGAAATTTCAAATTCAGAGCCTTCAATAGGCACGGGCCTTCTTCTTCCAGATGCATCCGGTTCGCCCAACTCCATCTTCTGACATTTTACCGCTTTCAAACGACCTTTTTCGTCTCCAATAAATTCTAAGGGAGCTGCCAAGAGAAAGAATTCTACCCCCTCTTCCTCTGCGTGGTGTATCTCTTCGCCCCTGGCAGGCATCTCCTGCCTGGAACGTCTGTAAACAACGGTCACCTTATCTGCTCCAAGGCGCAGCGCTGTTCTTGCAGAATCCATTGCCACGTTTCCCGCACCGAACACGACCACATTGTCACCTTTTATAATTGGTGTATCATATTCGGGAAATAGGTAGGCCTTCATCAGATTACTTCTTGTCAGGTATTCATTTGCTGAATATATGCCTATTAAGTTCTCCCCCGGTATACCCATGAAAACCGGGAGGCCTGCGCCTACACCAACATACACCGCATCAAAACCCTCTTCAAAAAGCTCATCTACTGATACAGTAGCGCCAACAACGATATTTACCTCAAATTTAACACCAAGTTTTTTCATATAATCTACTTCTGCAGCCACAATTGCCTTGGGTAGCCTGAACTCTGGAATCCCATATACCAGGACACCACCTGCAACCTGAAATGCCTCAAATACGGTGACATCGTGGCCCTTTAAAATAAGGTCTCCAGCCACAGTCAGCCCTGACGGTCCAGAGCCGACAACCGCAATTTTCTTTCCAGTGGGTGCCTCTTTGGATGGAATCGCTACCTCACCTTGAGCCCTTTCCCAGTCTGCACAGAATCTCTCCATTCTCCCAATGGCAACAGGTTCTCCCTTTCTGCCAAGAATGCAGGAGTTCTCGCATTGAAGCTCTTGCGGGCATACCCTGCCGCATACTGCCGGCAGTGCATTTGTGAGTTTAATCTTTGCTATGGCGCCCGCAAAATCTCCTTCGGCTATCTTAGAGATAAAGGCAGGTATGTTAATTTCCACC
>CBFDCD010000081.1:0-8324 GCA_965603225.1 uncultured bacterium | reverse complement strand
TTGATGGTTTCGTAAAAAGTCGTCACTCCGGTGAAAACCGGAGTCCAGAAACTCTGTAACCAATTTAAAAAACTGAATTCCGGCCTCCGCCGGAATGACGAGATGTAACAGCTCAATAACTTCGGGTAATAACTCTGGATTCCCACCTCCGTGGGAATAACGATCGAGTGTAAGTTTCCGTCAATCCTGTCTGCCTGCGTGCGACGCATAGGCAGGCGAAAGCAGGAATCCAATGATAAGAGTCACAAAGTATACTCTGCCGCAACTTATTGAGAACTTACTTTTCTTTTTTCAAGTTTCAAGTTTCTAATTTCTAATTTCGGCATCCTGAATTAGGCAAAAAATACATGCCTCTTTAAAAAAAATGTAAACCGGTAAATGAAGGATGCCGGTTTCATTTTTATACTATAGAATATTTAGGTCCTCCTCCTCCTTCCGGCGTCTCCCATGCAATGTTTTCATAGGGGTCTTTAATGTCGCAGGTCTTGCAATGGACACAATTAGAAAAATTTAATTTCATGGAAGGGTTTCCTGTTTTTTCATCAATCTCCATTTCATATACATTAGCAGGACAGAAGCTTAGGCAGGGATTTTGATATTCCTCCCTGCATTTTGTGTAGCATATATCATAGTCAAGTATTTTAAGATGTGGCGGCTGCTGTTCCTCGTGAATAGTTCCTGAGTAATATACGTCGGATTCTTTATCAAATGTAGTTTTTCCGTCGAATTTAATTTTACCCTTTTGTTCATCGGAAGGTGCATCAGTTCCATAAATATCAACCACCTTTTCTTGATGAAGGAAATCGGCATTTGCAGAGAGACGTCCCTTAAGGATTCTACCGCCGAATATGTACTGGAATCCTGCTTTAACAAGGCCTGCCCATAGCCCTTTTTGAAATGCCTGATGGAAGTTTCTTACCTTATAAAGTTCCTTGCCTATGTAACTGCTGTAGAGTGATTTTTCATATTGCTCAAGGTGAGCAACGGAAAAATCGTCTTTGAGAAGGCCGTCAAATATTGTTTCAGCAGCAAGCATTCCCGATTTCATGGCAATATGTATTCCTTTTATTTTTTGACTTATAAAAAGACTTGCCGAATCTCCTATAATAATGCCACCGTCAATCGCAAGTTTTGGTACGGAAAAATAGCCACCTACCGGTGCTGTTTTGGCGCCATACTGAACTAATTTTCCGTCTTTTAGTATTTCTGCAACAAGTGGGTGAAGTTTAAATTTTTGAAATTCGAGATGAGGATCAAGAAATGGATCTTCACTGTCTAAACCAGTTAATAAACCTACAGAAACCATATTATTTTTCATGCCGTAGATAAACCCACCACCGTAGGTATTGCTTTTAAGGGGGTAGCCCATGGTATGAACAATATGCCCGTCTTGAAAATTTCCCTCTGGAACTTCCCAGACCTCTTTGACCCCTGCAACATACGTCTGTGGATTTTTTCCTTCATCTAATTTAAATTTATTTATCAAGGTTTTCGTAAGACTCCCTCGCGTGCCTTCACCAAATAAAGTTACCTTAGCGTGCAGGTCGATTCCAGGCTCAAAATTAGATTTTTTATTGCCATCCGGGCCTATGCCCTTATCACCCGTTCTTATTCCAATTACCGTATTACCCTCATAGAGTATCTCTGTCCCTGCAAAGCCTGGAAATATATCAACACCATTTTCCTCAACGAGTTTACCCAGCCAGCTGGTAATTTTGGAGAGGGAAACAATATAATTGCCGTGATTATTGAGGGGAGGGGGCGTTATAGGAGATTTAATCCGACCTTTTTTGGTTAAAAGGCTAACCTCCTCTCCGATAACTTTTCCCTCAAGTGGTGCGTCTTTTTCTAAAAAGTCAGGCACGAGCTCCTTAAGGGCTGTTGGGTCCATAATTGCACCGGATATGTTATGGGCGCCTATATCAGTTCCCTTTTCGAGGAGGGCAATCATGATTTCATCAAGTTTTTTTCCTTCTCCATCTTCCTCAACCTTTTTGTTATGGGCCTGAATCAGATTAGAGAGATGAAGAGCCCCACTTAGAGATGCTACACCTCCGCCTACAAAGAGTACGTCTACATCCATTATTTCTCTTTCGTCTTCCACTATCAAAACCTCCTTAACATTTTGAATAAAAATTAAACAAACACTCAGGCGGTTTATTTAAAGCCTTGAACCCCTGAGCTTTGAGCCTGATTATTTACATATCACGTCAATTTTTTTCTGCAATAATCCTGATTTATATAGCACATAAAAAGAAAATTCTGCAAGGCAATTTTGATGACATTCGGAAAGAATCGCTGTTTTTGATTGACTAACGCTATGCCGATAGAGTATTTGTCTCTATCAAAAAAACAAGGAGGAAGTTACAATGGAAAGGACTTTGTCTATAATTAAACCTGATGGAGTATCACGGGGTTTGGTAGGAGAGGTGATTAGTAGATTGGAAAAAAATGGTTTGAATATTGTAGCAATGAAAATGCTTTATATGTCAAAATATCAGGCTAAGGGGTTTTACAATGTTCATGAAGGAAAACACTTTTTCGAGAGCGTTACGGATTTTATGTCTTCGGGGCCTTGTGTAGTCATGGTTTTAGAGGGTGAAGGCGTTATTAATACATACAGGAAATTAATGGGGGCCACAAATTACGAAGAGGCGGATGAAGGCACCATTAGACGAGACTATGCTACGGATATTGAAAAAAATATTGTACATGGATCAGACAGTCCGCAAACTGCTGCATTTGAAATTTCCTACTTTTTCAATGAGCTGGAAATTTTTCAGAAATAATGATTTACCGTGTATAAGGATGGTATGCAATTGAGTAATTTTTTCAGATGCGCTCATTGTCCGGACTTCAGAGCCTATTAGTAATACGATTTTCTATAAAATTTTGAAACTCTGAGCGCATCGAAAAATTCGAAACTATATAGATTGCAGGTTATAGCGATTTGCCTAAGGCATTTAAAAATCTGTCAACATTTTCCTCTCTGGCAGTGTGTCCCATGAGACCTATTCGCCATACTTTACCGGCAAGGGGGCCAAGACCGGCTCCAATTTCAATCTTGTGTTCTTTGCGAAGGGCATTACGAACTGCGGCATCATCCGCACCATCCGGAATTTTAACTGCATTGAGCATTGGCAGGCGAAATCCTGGGTCAACAAGCATATTTAATCCCAAGTTTTCTATCCCCTTAACAAGTGCCTCATGATTTTTCTTATGACGGGCAAAGACAGTATCTAATCCTTCTTCAAGGATAAGGTTAAGGGCCTCGCAGAGACCATAAAGCATATTGACCGGCGCTGTATGATGGTATGCCCGTTTCTTTCCTTCCCAGTAGTTGATGATCATCGAAAGGTCGAGGTACCAGTTAGGAACCTTGTTTTTTCGGTTTTGCAATTTCTCAATTGCTCGCTCCGAAAAGGATATGGGGGCCAGGCCCGGAGGGCAGGAAAGACATTTTTGGGTTCCACTATAAACGGCATCTACGCCCCACGTATCAATTTCTACAGGTATGCCGCCAAGACTTGTTACAGTATCAACAATATAGAGCGTATCAGATCCGGCCAATAGCTGGCCGATTTCTTCAACCGGATTACATACACCTGTGGAAGTCTCGGCATGAACCACACAGAGAAGCTGGTAGTCTTTTTTCGATAACTGATCTCTCACCTGATCAGTTACAACAGGTGTTCCCCATTCAAATTCAATGGTATCTACATTGGCTCCAAGGCGTGAAGCCACATCCGTCATTCGCTGGGCAAATACACCATTTACAAGAATTAAAACATTGTCCCCGGTTTCTACTAAATTTACGAAACATGTTTCCATTCCGGCCGAACCAGTACCTGACATTGGAACGGTCAAACGATTATCTGTTTGGAACAAAACCCGGAGTTTTTCCTTGATAGTATCCATAATGCTTATGAAGTCGCTGTCCATGTGACCAAGAGTCGGTTGAGACAGAGCGCTGTAAACGGAAGGTGCAATGCAGGACGGCCCTGGCCCCATAAGCAAAATTTCATCTATACTTTCAAGTTGCTCATGCATGATTATTCTCCTTCTATTAAGTTATCCTAAAAAGGCCTCAGGCCTTAAGACCAGGCCTTTACTTTTTTTGGAATGCTTATTGCTGAAATGTTATTAAGAAACGGAACCATGGCAATGATATATACAGATTCTCCATATCAGTTGTCAAGGGCTAATGCTGCGCTTCAGTAATTTGTATCTTGAAATGATAAATAAGCCGCAGATATTTAAAAATAGTGACGGATACTATAATCTACAAATATGGCGGGATAGAGTATTAAAGAGCGTTGCAAAAAATATGTTTACATTGTAATCAGTAAAAGGTGAGTAAAAGGCAGTTTACAGACGATTTTATATGAAAATGGGTAGCATGAGGAAACAAAAAGAATTTTAGTTTGCTTCACAAGGCTAAAGCATTGTAAGATATCTCATTTAAAATAAATCTTCGCTTGACCGAAGGGTGTTTTAGCAATTATACAAGAATGTGTGTAATTTATTGTGCTTAAAATTAAGGGTTGAGAGGAGCGTAGTTTGGAGTCAGATAATAATTCAGATTCTAATAAATTTTAAGCCCATTAGCACCTCTAAATAAAAAATGGAGGAATGGTTTGCTCATGAATTTAGCTTAATGAAACATCATGATAAGGCAGATTATAGATATACTTTAGTTTATTAATTTTAATAAGGAGGAAATTGTAAATGCATAAAAAACTTATACTGGCCGTGGGAGTTTTATGTTTAGTTGTATCTTTATCATTTACTGGACCGGGACATGTTTTTGGCGCAAAAAAGCCCTTCACCTTTGGGCTGCTTCTTGTAGGGCCTTACAATGACCATGGATGGAGCCAGGCCCATTTTGAAGCTGGAGAATATGTTCAGGAGAAGATTCCAGGGACTAAAATGATATATATTGACAAGGTTAACCCTGCTGACCGCCCTGGAGTTACCATTGCACAATTAGCGGATGATATGGTGGAAAAAGGTGCACAATTAATTATAGCAAATTCAGACGATATGAAAGATGGGGTAAGAGAAGCTGTAATGATGCACCCTGATATCCATTTTATTCACGTCTCAGGTGATGATGTTCTTACAAAAAAGGCACCAAAAAACCTTTCAAATATTATGGGGCGTATGGAGTATGGAAAAATGATGGCGGGCTTTGCAGCAGCCATGACTACCAAAACCGGCAAGATAGGATACTTGGGACCCCTTGTGAATGAAGAAACCAGACGGCTGGCCTCTTCCTGCTATTTGGGAGCTAGATATGCGTGGGAGAAGGTGCTTGGTAAAAACCCTAAAGATTTGAGCTTTAAGGTGATATGGATAGGTTTCTGGTTCAATATTCCAGGTGTTACCTCTGACCCGACACAGGTTGCCCAGAATTTCTTTAATACAGGCTATGATGTAGTTGTCTCGGGAATAGATACAACGGAGGCAGTAGTTGTAGCTGCACAAAAACACAAGGAAGGAAAACGGGTTTGGGCTATTCCTTATGATTACAAGGGCGCATGTGAGGGCACTTCTGAGGTTTGTCTCGGTGTCCCCTATTTTAATTGGGGGCCTGGATATGTAGACCTTATAAAGGAGTCTATGGATGGAACCTGGAAATCTAAATGGCTTTGGTTGGAACCTGACTGGAAGAATATAAATAACGAGGACACAAGCTTAGTTGGTTTTGAGCCTGGGCCTGCCCTATCACCATCTTCCAAAAAGGCACTTGATTCTTTTATTTCGAACCTCGGGTCAGATAAACTAAACTTATTTAAGGGTCCCCTGTATTATCAAGACGGGAGCCTTTTTATTAAAGACGGTGAAACCGCAACGGACAAGCAAGTTTGGTATATGAAACAGCTTTTAAAGGGAATGATTGGCCAGAGCAGCGCAAAGTAATTATTGACATGTTTCAAACGCCCAGAGGGCGCATTAAGCCCTCTGTGCGTTTCTTTTTTTAAGCTATCACCTTTTCATTTTTCACTATTTTGACCTCTTTTAAATCCCAGGATACTTTTACAAAATTGCTGCCCGAATGATATACAATGTTAATTGAACTGGAAAAGATACACAAACATTATGGGTCTGTCAGGGCAAATAATGGCATAAGCCTTACGGTTAAGCCGGGCTTGATACACGGAATTTTAGGGGAAAACGGCGCTGGAAAGAGCACGTTGATGAAAATCCTTTCCGGGTACACGCAGAAAACAAGCGGAAGGATTATGATAGATGGCTCGGAAGTAAGGCTTGAGGACCCTACCCATGCATCGAGATTGGGTGTTGGGATGCTCTATCAGGACCCACTTGATTTCCCTCTCCTCTCTGTTCTGGAAAATTTTATATTAGGCCAAAAGAGCGGCATTATAGACCGGAAGGGTTATTTTAGACATGTTTTTGAAGATCTCGCCTGTGATTTTGGTTTTAATCTAAACCCTGATACCCTTGTTAGGGACCTCACCATAGGGGAGAGACAGCAGTTGGAGATTCTAAGACTGTTGGCCCTGGGGGTAAAGGTTCTTATACTTGATGAACCGACTACCGGTATATCGAGCTTGCAAAAAGAAGGCCTTTTTAAGGCGCTAAAGGAACTGGCATCTGCTGGGAAAAGCATAGTGCTTGTGTCTCACAAGTTAGAGGATACGGAGGCCATATGTCAGACTGTTACTGTGCTGCGGCAGGGAGTAGTAGCGGGTGAAGTGAATAAACCTTTTAATACTGAGGTTTTGCTTAAAATGATGTTTGGGACTCCGCCTGTTTCTCCTTCAAGGCCTGGAAAAAAGCCGGGCAAGCCGGTTTTTGTCATGGATAGGGTGTATGCCGCCGGCGGTCGATCAGGCCTTAAAAACTGCTGTACGGAAATCAGGCAGGGAGAGGTCGTTGGCCTGGCAGGTCTGGAGGGCAGCGGCCAAGGAGTTTTTCTTCGTGTTGCAGCGGGGCTAAAGCAGGTGAGCAGTGGATCAATGTATGTGCTTAATAAAAAAATGAACAAAAGAAATTATCATGCATTTAAACAGGAAGGGATCAGTTTTCTTCCAGCCTCTCGTCTGGAGGAAGGTTTGATAACAGGGCTTAACCTGGCAGAGCACTATCTGCTTCAACACGATGAAAAAAACTTTTTTTTAAGAAGAACTAATGCTGATGAAAGGGCTGGAAAAATTCTTGAAAATTTTCACATTAAAGGGGTGCCTCAATTGCCGGTAGAATATTTGTCCGGGGGAAATCAGCAGCGTCTTCTCCTTTCCTTTTTGCCGGTTGATCCGACCATCCTTCTCCTTGAAAATCCAACAAGGGGACTTGATGTGGAATCCGTGCACTGGACCTGGAGGCATCTGCGCTCATATTGTGAGCGGAACGCAAGCATAGTATTTTCCTCCTCGGAAATTGATGAAATACTTATGTTTGCTGATCGTGTGCTGGTTTTTTTTGATGGTCATATTGTTAAAGATGTCAGGACAGTTGAAACAGATATAAATGAACTGGGACGAGCAATTGCAGGTAAGACTTGATTTATAAAAATGTCTGTAAAAATAAATCCTAAAATATTTTTTCGATATAGCCGTGAATTTTCAGTAATCTTAATCGGCCTATTTGCCTTTACTTCACTGATACTTTTTATAGCAGGCGCTCCACCCTTTGCCGCTTATTATCAAATACTGAAAGGATCATTAGGCTCCTGGGTAAAATTGGCCCATGTCATAACGGTCTGGATACCACTAACACTTTGTGGGTGCGGACTTTTGTATACCTTCAGGATAGGGTTATGGAATATTGGTATCGAAGGCCAAATGATTATGGGGGCAATATTTTCAACGGCAATTTTGCGTTTCGACGGAGCTGCATCAATGCCGTTTCTTTTTATAGGGCTGTCTTTTATGGCGGGAATAGCAGGCGGAGCTTTATGGGCAATTATTACAGGGTTTTTGAAGACAAAAGGCGGAGTTAATGAGATTTTTGCCGGTCTGGGAATGAATTTCATGGCCCAGGGAATGGTGCTCTGGTTGATATTTGGTCCATGGAGACGTCCCGGGGTAGCCTCTATGAGTGGGACTGAACCCTTTTCAAGGGAGTTATGGCTTTCTCACCTGCCTTTTATAAGAATTTCACCAACAGGCCTCTCTTTTGCGCTGGTTGCTATTCTTTTTACTGCATTAATTTTAGGTTATACACGCATAGGGTTAAATCTAAAGGCAATCGGCGGTAACCGGAATGCAGCCTTTCTGTTCGGATTGAAGCCAAACAGGTTCATGATTTTTGCCATGATTTTTGCAGGGGGATTTGCAGGCCTTGCAGGAAATATACAG
>CBFDCD010000080.1:0-8358 GCA_965603225.1 uncultured bacterium | reverse complement strand
CAGCCCTCTATCTTGGCTGGTCGCTCGGGGCCAACGATGCTGCCAATATATTCGGTACGGCAGTGTCATCAAGGATGGTGAAATTCATGACCGCTGCAATCCTTTCATCCATCTTTGTCATTCTCGGCTCAATTCTTGAAGGAAAAGCCGGAATAGAAACAATAGGCAAGCTCTCTGTGATGAACCTCACTACGGCGGGAATTTCCTCTCTCTCCGCAGCCATCGCGGTAACCATAATGACAATATTAAAGCTACCGGTTTCAACATCGCAGGCGGTAGTTGGCTCCATTATAGGAATCGGAGTAATGCAGAAGCACATAGCTCTCATAGGCCTCGATAAGATTATTATATGCTGGATAGGAACACCAATAGGTGGTTGCATACTCAGTATAATTTTGTATGTGCTATTGGCAAGAGTTGCTAATAGAATAAGCTTATCCTGGACAGGATTCGATTTCATGATGAGGACCGGTCTCATTATTACAGGATGCTATAGCGCCTATGCCCTTGGTGCAAATAATGTTGCCAATGTAACAGCAGTCTTCTATGGTGCGGGTCTCCTTTCCGTCCAGGCCGCAGCACTAATCGGGGGTGCGAGTATTGCCCTCGGGATTTTAACCTTCAGCAAGGGTGTCATGCAGACTGTAGGGAAGGGCATTGTAAAACTGGATGCCTTCTCCGCCCTTATAGTGGTGCTTTCAAACGCTATAACGGTACATACCTATGCCATCATTGGTGTTCCTGTGTCTACATCACAGGCCGTAGTTGGAGCAGTAGTGGGAATTGGTTTATTGAAGAGGGCAGAGGCATTGAAAAAAAAATCAATACTTGGTGTTTTTTCAGGATGGATCGCTACCCCGTTTATAGCATCCATATGTTCAATATTAATATATTTTATAACCCATCTAAAATATACAGGATGAATAGTGTGAAATCAGTAAGAAGTCAGGGGTTGGGTTTCTTAGTCCAAAAGAAAAAACGACTGACAGTCCGCATGTTCCTTTTCACTTTTATTACTATAGGGATTATATCCATATCTAATTTTACGCAATGCATGGAAGTTAAGGAAAAAAGCTTTCCTTTTCATTCGGGTGAAAAATTGAAATTTCATGTTAGGTGGGGCCCTATACCGGCCGGCAAGGCCGTGCTCGAGGTACTTCCCTTAGAAACTGTTCACGGAATGAAGTGTAACCATTTTGTGATGACTGCCAGGACAAACTCGTTTGCTGATTTGTTCTATAAAGTCCGCAGTAGAATAGACGCATACACGGACTTAGAGATGACATATTCAGTGCTCTACAAAAATCGAAAGAAGGGAAGGAATAAGAGAAATATTATAGTCAATTTCGATTGGGAAAAAAAGGAGGCACTATATTCGGATTTTGGGAAAAAAAGGAAACCCGTTTCCATATTACCAGGCACATTCGACCCTCTGTCCGTTTTTTACTACTTTCGCCTAACTGACCTTGAGAATAATAGAGAGATTGAGTCCCCTGTAACGGATGGAAAAAAATGCATTATGGGGAAGACAAGGGTCATAAAAAGGGAAACAATACAAGTTTTAGGAAAATCATATGACACCTATCTGGTTGAGCCTGAACTAAGCCACCTGAGAGGCGTATTTGAAAAAAGCAAAAATGCCAGGCTGCAGATATGGGTAACGACAGACAGCAGGGCTCCTGTTAGAATAAAGAGCAAGGTGTTTTTGGGAAGCTTTGTAGCGGAACTTATTCCGGAACAATAAATCTACTACCGTAGTTGTATCAGTTGACAGGGTTCAGTGGTCAGGGAACAGGAAAAAAATTGATATTTCAAGTATAGTATGCAAAAAAAACAGTCCCCACTGGATCTTCCGTCATAAGGAAACCTTTTACGAATCGCCTCTGATCTCTGATCCCTGATCCCCGGCCCCTATGAACTTTTACCCATGCTTTTACTGGGCAGATGTTGAAAAAGACCACCAAGGGCTTGTTGATTCATAGTCATAATCATCATTCCACGGTCCGTAAATATCAAACCGTCTTGCCCGTACCCTCCAACCGCATGTAATGTTTGCGGGGCAGGTTGCTACAACCTGTGTAGCGCTTTCGTTCCGCGCTTCGGGAATATTTATAAAATCAACCCAGTAGTAGTCGCTATTATCAACAGGATTCCATGCAAGGGTCACCTCTCCCGGGGGAATATCAACGACCCCTTCATCTGGAGATATAAGCTCAGGTTCTCTTAGGGACTGGGCAAGGTCAAGATTCAGATAGTCTGTAAAAAACCATTTGTTCCCATTTACATCTTCAAGGCTAAATGTATAAAAACCATTTGTTCCATTTGTAATATCTTCTACTTTCCAAAATCCACGCCATGACCCATCATTTACCCAATTTTGTTTCAGGTCCGATTCAATAAATGTTCCAGGGGGTCCGGTAATTGTTAGAGAGGCGATAGCATCAGGCGAGGTGATGTATTCCCCATTACAATCCACAATATCCATATCTATAACTAAATATTCACTATCCGAGTCTCTCCCTACAAACACATTAGCCCAGGCAGGACTAAAATCAAGCTGATCTCCATGGTTCTTCCAAACACCATTTTCCTTTATAAAAAAATCTGCGTATCGCTCCCAGTTCCACCATCTCTGTCCGCTCTCCTGGTGCATGCCTGTTGCAAGAAGCTCTATGGTAACCTGGGCCCTGTTGTCATTAATCAAGATTTCTCCAGGGCTCATAAAAAATAAAATATCAGTATGTTCATCAAACACTTTCTGCCAATTGTTCTGAAATGTTTCCTTATCCACACACTCTGAAATATAAGAGTCAGAAAATAATCCCATCAGATCATCTAACCTCTCATCAATAATAAAACCTTCAGCTTTGTTGTAAATATCCTTAATCGCCTTCTGGTCCGTGGTAAGGTCCGATGATTTGTAAATATTATAGCTTAAGAGCTGGCGGGTTACTCCATTTCCTGTAAAAATATACCCATAGGCATTTCCATCTGTTTTCCCTTTTACAAAACCTACATCCTTTGCCAGCCATAGGGTCTCACTGCCATAATTACCAGGGTCATCACCGGAAGGGTAGATAACTATCTCAAATTTCAGACAGTTAGTGAAATTTCCTGCAGGTACTGACACATCCTCCATACTTATAAGGGTGACTTTGTATTTTAGCTCTGCTGTTTCCGTATCCTCTATGGCTAATATTCCCTCCTTTTTATCACCGATCTTACAGAAAGGGTCTGCAAATAGTATTGGATCGGAAAATTTAAGAATAAATACTTCATCCTCATCAAACTCCATAAACATAAAACCATGCATCCTCCAGCCACTTTCATCATTTGTCCAATAGTATGCCCCTGGATACAATGTATCTACCATGGCCTTAGTCTTTACACCATTAATCTCTCTTTCCCTTTGAGAGATAAACATGGTCCATTGATTCGTTTCCCAGCTTCCGTCAAGTGGGAAATACTCCTCCATTGTGAATGCATTATCAGCTCCCCAGTTCACAAGCCCTAATGCCTTTCTCAGTATCACCAGGGCATCACCTACTGTAATCTTACCATCAGGATTGGGCTGGCCGCCTGCGTCAAGGGGACCTATGTCTCCATGCTCCATATCCTCCTGGGTGTATATCTCCAGATCCAATGCAAAACGCAGGGCCACCAGTGCATCACCTACATTAACAATCCCATCCCTGTTTCCAAGTGGTGCCACATCTCCGTATTGAGTAAATGCGGAAACCACAAATGGCCCTTCAAGCATAAATGTTATTATAATAAATGTTATATATAGATATTTTTTTATTTTCATTTAGCGTCCTTTTGTTTAACCCTTTTCTATCGTGAGTCTCGTAAAAAGTATCCTTCAGCCACAAAGTCACGAAGGCACTAAGATTCTAAATAATTAATTCTTCATCACTCCCATCGACCCCCCCGTTTCTTTTTTAGATCAATGTACTCTACCCTTCCCTGCCCGCTGATAAAAGAACTTAGAAGCCAGCTAACCGCACTTATGATCAGAGATCCAAAAACAGCAGACCAAAAACCATAAACTTCAAAGCCTGGTATAATCCCTGAAGCCATCTTAAGTAACATGGCATTTATGACAAATGTAAAAAGACCTAAAGTTAAAATATTTACAGGGAGCGTAATAATAATCAAAATTGGACGAAAAAAAGAATTAAGCACACCTAACATGGCCGCTGCAAATAAGGCGTTGAAGAACCCTCTTATATGTATGCCTTCTATTATGTAAGAGGCAAACATAATGGCAGCTGTCAGCATTATCCATCGCACAATGATCCCTCTCATTTTACATTCTCCTTTTTACGATTTTTATACCACTTTAGGTCCATTTTAACGACTGCAGATTTAAGGGGCGGGCTATGATTTCTTTTGATTTGTCTTAAACAGCATCTAAGTTCAGCTGATCGCGGAACAGGAAAAGCGCAGAGTTTGTTTAATATCCTTTCAGCCAATTTTGCATTGCCACAAAGGCACTAAGCCACAAAGATTATTGAATGAATTGTTGCATTGATGGTCCTGCTTGATATTTGGCGTATTTATATTATTGAGAAAACCTGGCTATCTATATATTGTTTTATTGATATCTGTCTTATCTTCGTGTCTTAGTGGCTTAGTGGCCGAATATATACAATATATCAATTATTGTAATTTTTTAAATGCCTCTGCCTCTGCCGATAATTCATCAAGAAGGGTTTTAAGTGGCCACGTTTCCGAGGTTGGGGTCAAACTGGCCCATAACTGTGGTGGCAGGCCGGCGTTCCTGTAGGCCGTCATAAATTTCTGAAGTTCCTTTTGGGTGAGGCCGGACATAATAATGGCCCTTTTTATGTTTGAAGGTTCGCCTAAGCCGGATTTATCAATTAATGTCATTATATCCTTAAGCGTACTGTTTAAATTAGTTTCTGTGGCAAACACAGTTGGTATGTCCTCAGATTTAAGGCCTTGAATTAGTGAAAGTATTGAATTTCGCTCTGCTATGGGATAACCACAAACAATGATTTTTCTTGGCCCATACATTTGCTTTTTTGACTTTCCAACTTTCTTGAACGTACCTTTATGGCTCATGATTCAAACTTTTATTACAATTTCCATATTATGCATATATGTTCGTAACTGCCAAATCTATTGTAGACAGTACTTACATAATTAATACAATATTCCCGTTTCTGCTCAGGAATACGGTAAACTGCAAGCCTTAAACACTGTTTAACCAATTAGGCTTTAGGTCGACGTGTTTGAACAAATTGGCAACTCTTTACACAGGCCATTCGAAACCCTGTCAGTTTCGTTGACCTTTAGCTCATTGAGGGATTAATCTCATAGTTCTTCTCTTAGAAACCATACAGCCACGATTAATCTTCTGCCGCCGTTCTATCCGCATGAACAGCACCTAAGGGTTAATTTTTTCAAGAATTTTACCAGATGCATTTAAGATATATATCTTAAAATCACTGGAAACAACATCACTTACCAGGTCTTCATACATGATTGCCTGGACCTCATATTTTTGTCCCTTTTCGAGTGTGAGAATATTAAGAGTGCCTAAGGCATCATCCTTCTTAAGAAATGTTAATATAAAGGACACATCTTCTTGCTCATCAATCTGTCCTAAAAAATGCTCATTACCTCCAGGGTCTTGGACTATAACCCAGACCCATTGGTCTTTTTCAATCACTTTGCCCATTACCTACTCCTTCTCATCTCCGTAATAAATTAAAGCCAGGCAACCGTATTTAATCATTTAAAATAGGAGCTCCACCTTAAAGCCAGGGATTTGTTCGTATTTCTGCCTCAATTGTGGAAGAAGGCCTCATACCATAGTCATGCCCAGGCCATACAATTGTTTCGCCGGGAAGGGTAAGGAGCCTTTTCTTTATGGACTCCATAAACTGCTCCATTGATGCACCTGGCAAGTCCGTTCGTCCAATAGCACCCACAAAGAGTGTGTCCCCTGAAAAAAGATTTCCCTCTCCAAGCAGGCAAATTCCTCCCGGGCTATGTCCAGGTGTATGTATAACCTTCAGTGAAACATCGCCTACTGTAATAGAATCGCCATCTTTTACCGTTATATCAGCCGGTGGCGAAGGTGTAAAACCCCACTGCCGGGCAATCTCATTCCCATGGGCACTATTAAACATCTGCTCATCAAGTTTGTGAATAATTATCTCTGCCCCTGTAAGGGCCTTCATTTTAAAATTGCCACACGTATGGTCCGGATGTCCGTGGGTATTAACAATATATTTTAAGTCAAGTTCCTTTTTCTTTATCCTTGAAACTATATTTTCTTCGTTGCCGGCTGGATCAATGACCAATGCCTCTTTAGTGTTAGGGCATGATATTATATAACAAAAAACATCCATGAATCCAACTTTCATCTGCTCAATATCCATCATTATCTCCTTATGTTTTTCTTTTTTGGCCTTTCAGGACTATGGTAAGGCCCTTAAGGCAAAAATTATACTCTTAGAAATATAAGATATAATCATCGTGGCGTCAATAGGGTAGCCGTAAAAACCGCAATGCACCGGAGAAGTAATTTCACATTTATAGATTCCCACAATTTAACTAATTTTCTTTCACCTTGACCTTATAATATGACTTTTTGTATATTATAGTACGATTTTTGAGGGATATTTACATACTGTTCTACAAAATAAGGACATAATTTTAAATCTTTCTATAGGAGTTTATTGTTTTGCAATTTAACAGTGAAAAAAAGGAAAGACAAATTGTAACCAAGGTCCTGAGACCCTTTGGGACTACTATTTTTACTGAGATAAACGTTATTGCAAACACCTATAATGCCGTGAACCTTTCCCAGGGGGCACCGGACTTTGATGGGCCTGATTCTATTAAACAAAAGGCGGCAGAGTGCATTATTAGAGGGCCAAATCAATACATACCCTCCGAGGGTATCAATGAGTTGCGATATGCAATAGCCCGTAAAATGAAACGGTTTTATGATGTTGATGTAGATGCTGAAAATGAGCTGACAGTTACATCAGGCGCCACAGAGGGTTTACACGCAACAATGATGGGCA
The DNA here is from genome assembly GCA_965603225.1 of uncultured bacterium. Taxonomy (GTDB): domain Bacteria; phylum Desulfobacterota; class DSM-4660; order Desulfatiglandales; family B25-G16; genus M55B121. The sequence continues at coordinate 1,294 of CBFDCD010000080.1, read as the reverse complement.
TATTAGAGCCTGGTGACGAAATTATCTTGCTTGAACCATTCTACGACATTTACCCGCCTTTAGCTGCCATGGCCCATGCCAATGTTCGCTATGTCTCCCTTAAGGGCCCTGACTTTGAACTACCTGAGAAAGAACTGGCAGACACCTTTGGACCAAAAACCAGGGCCATTCTGATAAATAATCCCCAAAATCCCTGTGGAAAGGTTTTTACAAGGGAAGAACTTTCCTATATCGGCTCTTTGTGCGAAAAATATGACGCCTTTGCCATAGGCGATGAGGTTTATGAACACCTTGTCTTTGATGGAAGAAATCATACAACCCTCCTGAGTATCCCGGAATTAAGGGAAAGGTCCTTTGTGATTTCCTCCACGGCAAAAACTTTTTCAATGACCGGCTGGAAAATAGGGTACGTAGCGGCGTCTCCGGAACTTACAAAGGCAGTGCGTATGAGCCATCAGTTCATAACATTCTGTGGACAGGCAGCATTGCAGGAGGCCATGGCATTTGCAATTGATTTTCCAGACACCTTTTACGTAGAATTTCTTGAAGGATACAATAGAAAGAGAAAGTTCTTGTTTGAAGGGTTGAAAGACATTGGTTTTAATGTTTATCTTCCCGAGGGGGCCTATTATGTAATGGCGGATATTACATCCCTTGGTTTTGATGAAGACAGCGCTTTCTGTCGTATGCTCCCTGAAAAGGCCGGCGTAGCGGCGATTCCAGCATCCTATTTCTGGAAGGACAGAAGGATGGGAAAAGAATATGTACGTTTCTGTTTTTGCAAAAAAGATGAGACACTTAAGGAGGGAATCCTCCGTCTAAAGGGGTTTTTAAAATGAAAGTAGCGGCACTGCAAATGGATATAGCATGGCACGATAGACAAACTAACCATGCCAAGGTGAGACAATTTGCCAAAAATGCAAAGGAGGCAGACGCTGAACTGCTCATTCTGCCGGAGATGTTTTCTACAGGCTTTTCCCTTGACACTGCCGTTACAGTCGAGTCACTCCAAGGGGATACACCTGAGTTTTTAAGATCAGTGGCCCGTGAACAGAGCATGCATGTTATTGGCGGATTAGTGCTTTCCCGTGATAATGGAGGACCACAAAACGTGTCTCTTGCCATTGACCATCAAGGAAAGGACATTGCTATTTATGCCAAGACTCACCTGATATCCCTTTTAGGTGAAGACACGAGCTACGAATCAGGTGATAGACCTGTAACATTTTATTTGGATGAAGTATGTGCGTCCTGCTTTATATGCTATGATCTCCGGTTTCCCGAGCTTTTTCGG
>CBFDCD010000079.1:0-8377 GCA_965603225.1 uncultured bacterium | reverse complement strand
TTGCTACAGATCGTATATCTGCATTTGATGTAGTGATGGATGATCCTGTTCCGGACAAGGGAAAGATACTAACCAGGATATCCAATTTCTGGTTTGAAAGCCTGTCTGCAATTATTGACAATCATTTAATCAGTGTTAACCCGGAGGAGTATCCCAATGAATGTTTGCCCTACAAAGAATTTCTAATAGGCCGCAGCATGCTTGTACATAAGGCCAAACCCCTTCCAGTAGAATGTATAGTAAGGGGTTATGTTTCCGGGTCCGGATGGCTTGAATACAGGAAACAAGGTAGCATTTCAGGGGTACCTTTACCTAAAGGGCTGGAAGAGTCGTCCAAATTACCGGAGGTAATATTTACACCATCAACCAAAGGCGCCCCAGGAATACATGATGAAAATATTTCCTTTGATGATGTTGTGCAACTGACTGATGAAAAAACAGCAGAAATTATAAAAGAAGCAAGCTTAAGGCTTTATGAGGCAGGGAGAGATCTGGCCAAAAAAAATGGCATTATAATTGCCGATACCAAATTTGAATTCGGCGTTATAAATGACGGAATTATACTTATCGATGAGGTATTGACCCCTGATTCATCAAGATTCTGGCCGGCTGATGAGTACAAGCCAGGAGGACCCCAAAAAAGTTTTGATAAGCAGTTTCTAAGGGATTATCTGAACGGCCTTGATTGGCAAAAACAACCACCCCCGCCAAAACTACCAGATGAGATAATTCAAGTTACAAGGGAAAAATACATCGAGGTCCTCAAGAGATTAACCGGCCAAGGAATCTGATAGATAGATCTTTTATATATTAAATATTTCTAAGTGGAAAAATTTTAACATGAGACCTATAGTCTCTTTTTTAGTGCCAGTATACAATGAAGAACGGCATATTGGTAAATGCGTTGATTCATTACTTGCTCAAACAATACCTGATTTTGAGGTTATTATCGTAGATGACGGCTCTACAGACAACACCCCGGCACTTTTAAAAAATTATAAGGATAGTCGCATTAGGGTATACAGGCAAAATAATGTGGGACGTGCAGGGGCAAGAAACAAGGCACTTTATTTGAGCAGGGGGAAATATATAGCATTACAAGATGCAGATGACTGGTCAGAGCCTGATCGACTAAAAAGGCAGATATATCTGGCTGAAAACGTTCTTGGAAAACCAGTCGTAGGTTCAGGTTTGATATTGCATTCTGGGGAAAATGCAAAGGCTCAAATAAAGGATGTCCCGGAGACAAATGACAAGATTAGAAAAATTATGGGTCGTCGAATATTTCGGCAAGCCTTTAATCCGGCCACAATGCTGAGTTTAAGGCAAAAAATAATTGATATTGGAGGCTGGCGCACAAAATTTGCAATAGCCGGAGAAGATGGTGACTTATTGAGCAGGTTATACGAAGAAAAGGATGTTATTTTTTTAAACTCTTCCAGGCCACTTTATCACTACCTTCAAAATGAAGGCAGCATTACTAACAAATTCAATATAACAATACCTCAACAGATGTTTATGCGGTATTGCGAAAGGGTTAGGAGAAGAGGGGAAACCGAGCCAAAAAATTATGAAGAATATATGGACCGTATGATGAAAGGAATAGCCAATAAGTCTCTGTATAAAATAGAATATATTTCACGATGGTTAAGGATTTATTTGAGAAGGTATTGAGATAAGAAGTGATACTGGAAACTTGAAACTTGAAACACCTTGCCCTGCTGTATGTTTTGCATCTAAAAATGGTAAGGAATAGAAGAAAAAAATAAACCAAAAATAAACACGAATGCTATTGCTGAAAGCCTCAAAGTTTTTTCATGATTTTCATGGCAAAAAGTATATTTAGAAAAACTCACGTTGTGTCCGTTTACACGATAAAAGGATTTTGGGTGCTCATTGCGTATAGTAATATATAGCATAAACTATGCTCCGGAGCTGATCGGAATTGGAAAATATAATGGTGAAATGGCCGAATGGCTGTCCTCCCGTGATCATGATGTGCATGTGGTTACAGCCCATCCCTATTATCCGGATTGGGAAGTAAAGGGGGGATGCTTTGCCTGTCGATATGAATATGAAAAACGCAAAAATGTAAAAATTTGGCGTTGTCCTCTATGGGTGCCATCAAGGCCAAATGGTGTAAAACGGTTGTTGCACCTTGCAAGTTTTGCCATAAGCAGTTTGCCGGTGATTTTACTGCAGTCTATCTGGAGACCAGACATAATATTAGTGATTGAGCCACCTTTTTTCTGTGCCCCTCAGGCTTTACTCGCATCCCGCTTATGTGGAGCAAAGGCATTTTTACATGTGCAAGACCTTGAGATAGATGCCGCATTTTCCCTGGGTTTGTTAAGCAATAAGTCATTACATCTGCTTGCTGGATTTTTTGAAAAAATCGTCATTAAGGCATTTAAACATGTTTCTGCCATATCATCAAATATGGTAAAAAGGCTTTGGGAGAAGGGCATATCTGAATCAAAAATCACCTTGTTTCCCAACTGGGTGGATACAAAAAATATATTCCCGTTAAAAGGCTCCAAAAAAATCCGTGAGCACTTTGGCATACCCTGCGATAAAGTGGTTGCACTATATTCTGGAAATATGGGAGAGAAGCAAGGCTTGCATATAGTAATAAAGGCAGCTCGAAGACTTATCTCCTATCCCAAGATTCATTTTATCCTTTGTGGTGAAGGTGCAATTCTGAGAGATTTACAATCAGCGGCCTCAAATTTGCCGAATCTATCTTTTTTACCGTTACAGCAAATTGATATGTTAAACGCTTTATTAAATATTGCAGATATACATTTATTGCCGCAAAAACAAGATTTATCTAACCTGATAATGCCCTCAAAATTAACCGGAATGTTGGCCTCAGGAAGGCCTGTAGTTTCCATAACTGAGCCAGGCACTGACGTTGCGGAAATTGTACAGGCGTGTGGGTTAATAATTCCACCAGGGGATGAAAAATCACTTATTGATGGGTTAATCTGGCTAACTGAAAACCCTGCAAGAAGACATATGCTTGGAAAGGTTGCCAGGACATTTGCAGTAAAAAATCTGGATAAGGAAAAAATATTAAGGGAATTTGAGAGCCTTTTAATGAAACATATTTAAAGGGTAACAGTTAACGGTTCAGGGTTCACGGTTCAAAGGTCATACCTGCGCGCCGGACGTCTGACAGGCAATCCTAAACGCTGAATGCCTACAATTACAGGAAACTATGCTAAAAGAACAAACTAAATTAATCTCTCAAATGCATAAATTATGGGATATTCTCCTGACGGCTGCTGCATTTATGGCTGCATATTTCATCAAGAAATATTTATTACCCGAGCAATTTAGGGGTCTTTTGACCGGACCTAATTATCATCTTGTCCTGCTGATGATTATTATAACATGGTACGTTATTTTTAGTCTGTTTGGACTTTACAGTTCTTACAGAAAAGAGACATACATAAGGATATTCTGGAATCTAATAAAGTCAATTTCCACTGCCTTTATGCTCATGATCCTCTTCATGTACCTATTGAAAATAAAGGATGTAAGCAGAGTAATGATAGGTATATTCATTTTTCTTGATATTGTCCTGCTTGCCATGAGTAAATTAAGCATATATCATATTCTCAACCGCTATTGGAGAAGAGGTATATATTTTAGAAATATCCTAATTGTTGGGAGCCGGGAGAAGGCAAAAGATGTTATAGTCGCCATAGAAAACCATGAGGAAGTGGGATACAGGGTTATCGGATGCCTTGAGCTAAGGCAAGAAGATATAGGTAAATATGTATATAAGGACATCAAGGTAATCGGTACGCTCAATAATCTGAGAAAAATTCTCCTTGAAAATGCCATTGATGAAATTGTTTTTGTCATGCCTCTAATCAAGATTGAGAATCCCCAGCTATATATGTCTATTGCAGAGGAGATTGGGATACAGACACGTATTATCCCTGATTGGCAGATATATAAACTGAGATATAAACCAGAGATAGCCACAATCCAATTTGAAGATTTTCTTGGTATTATGACTATGGCGTTTTACACGACACCTGCAAGGCATGTAGAGCTGCTCATTAAGAGTTTGTTTGATTATGCATTCTCTGGAATTGCAATAATACTCTTATCTCCATTATTTCTTGCTATTTCCATAATTATTAAACTCTCTTCCAGGGGTCCTGTCTTTTATAAACAAAAACGTTCCGGGGTTAATGGAAGGATTTTTGTTATGTATAAATTCAGAACTATGTCGTTAGATGCAGAGGAAAAACGTCAGGAATTGAATGAGCTCAATGAGGCTGATGGACCGGCCTTTAAGATAAAAAAAGACCCGCGGATTATTCCTTTTGTTGGGACTTTGCTGCGGAATACCGGCATTGATGAGTTTCCCCAGTTAATTAATGTTTTAAAGGGCGAGATGAGCCTTGTTGGGCCAAGACCGCCTATACCGGAAGAGGTAGAAAAATATGAGACATGGCAGCGAAGACGCTTATCTATGAAACCCGGCATGACGTGCATCTGGCAGATTAGCCAGGACCGTAACCAGATAGGCTTCCATGATTGGATGAAAATGGACCTTGAATATATTGATAACTGGTCATTGTGGCTTGATTTCAAAATATTGCTAAAAACACACCATGCGGTTTTTATGGGAATGGGAAGATGATGTTTTGAGATTGTGGCAAATAGCGGATATTTTATAAGGTATAAATATTTTTTTGAAATAATAAGGAAACTGACAGGAGGTAAGAAGTGGAACAAAGACATAAAATAGACCTCAATTCCGATGTAGGGGAAAGTTTTGGGGCCTATAAAATTGGGCTTGATGAAGAGGTCATACCCTTGATAACCTCAGCAAATATTGCATGCGGTTTTCATGCAGGAGACCCCCATATAATGAGACAGACAGTTGCATTGGCCAATAACAGTGGAACGGCAATAGGAGCCCACCCAGGCTTACCGGATCTAATGGGTTTTGGCAGGAGGTATATGGATGCAACTATGGAGGAGATTAAAGATTATTTTACATATCAAATAGGGTCACTCCAAGCCTTTGCCGTTTCGCAGGGGAAGAGACTTCAACATGTAAAGGCCCATGGCGCCCTTTACAATATGGCGGTTAAGGATGTGAGAATCTGGGAGGCTATGGCAGAGGTAGTTTCCATGATAGATAAAAAACTTATCTTAGTCGTATTAGCTGGAGTCAATAGAGATGAATTAAAAGACATGGGGAAAAAGTATGGAATCAAGGTGGCCTTTGAGTTCTTTGCAGACAGGGAATATAATGTGGACGGCTCTCTTGTTTCCAGGAAAGAGCCTGGGGCAGTGATTAAGGATCACCAAAAGGCAGCGGAAAGGGTTATGAAAATGATAACAGAGGGAAGGATTTTAACCAAAGATGGGGTTGAGATTCAGCTTAGTGGTGATACGATTTGTGTTCATGGTGATAATCCCGCAGCGGTAAACCTGGTGAAACAAATAAGAAAATCCTTATCTGAATCAAACATAGATATTGTCCCAATGGGTGAATTCCTTCAGGAATAACTATGCATTACAATAAGCCTTTGTATAGAATAATGGGGGATTGCTCCCTAATTGTAGAGTTAGGCGATAAAATCAACCCCGAGATAAACAGGAGGATAAGCGCACTCACCGCTTTACTCGAAGAGAACCCATTAGATGGCCTTATAGATATTGTGCCTGCCTATAGATCCATTCTTGTCATTTATCAACCCCTGAAGACAAATGTAAGGGCCTTGAAAAAATGGATAGATGGTATACAGGAAAAGGTTATGGAAATTCATCCGCCTGAACCGGAGACTATAGATATACCGGTCGTCTATGGAGGCTTATATGGGCCTGATCTTGAGTGGGTGGCTCAATACCATAAGATTACGCCTGAGGAGGTCATACGGCTGCACACTGTAAATACTTACCATGTCTACATGATTGGCTTTATGCCTGGGTTTCCATACATGGGGGAATTACCTGAGGAGCTTGAAACCCCGAGAAAGGAAACCCCGAGAACGGCAATCCCTGAGGGATCAGTAGGTATCGCCCAGAGACAGACAGGGATTTACCCGGTGGTAAGCCCTGGGGGTTGGCAGATAATTGGATGGAGCCCCCTGAATTTATTTAACCCGAATCAAGATCCTCCTGCCCTGCTAAAATCAGGCGATATGGTAAGGTTTTCACGGATAGATGAAGAGGATTTCAGGAATTGGAAAAAATAGAGACATTTGAAATAGTATCCCCGGGCATACTCTCCACAGTGCAAGATATTGGGAGGTTTGGTTTCGGGCGATATGGAGTGGCTTCAAGCGGAGCAGTAGATAAATTTTCCCTGAGGGTGGGAAATATCCTTGTGGAGAACAATGAGAATGAGGCGTGTATCGAGGTTACATTATTCGGATTAAAGCTCAGGGTAATTACAGATACGGTTATCGCCATTACCGGCGCGGATTTTGATCCATATATCAACGATGATAAACCTTTAAATATGTGGACTACCTATTGGCTTAAAAAGGGAGATATCATATCCTTTAAAGGACTGAAAAGCGGTTGCCGTTCCTACCTGGCAATAAAAGGTGGCATATCAGTTCCTGCTGTTATGGAGAGTAAATCTACAAACCTGTCCTCAAGGTTCGGTGGTTTTAAAGGGAGGCCCCTTAAAAAAGGGGATATTATTTATTCAGACCACACAAGCCCCAATAAAACTGGAGATGTAAGATCATTTCCCATTGACTGGATACCTCATTACGGTAAAGAATGGACCTTCCAGATAATATTCGGCCCTCAGGATGAGCAATTCAGCGAAAAAAGCAAAAAAACTTTTTTTAAATCAATTTATAATGTAAGCCCAAAGGCAGACCGCACCGGCATAAGATTAACAGGCCCGGTCATCGAGAGAATGCCGGGAATCGGGGAGTCAATAATCTCTGAAGGGGTTATCTCTGGCGCGATCCAGATACCGGGAGACGGCCAGCCCATTATCATTCTTGGGGAAACGGTTACAGGGGGCTACAGAAAAATCGCCACAGTGATTTCAGCAGACCTACCTATGTTAGGGCAATTAAAACCAGGCGATACGGTGAAGTTTAAACAGGTATCTTTAGATGAAGCATACAATGCCCTACAGGATGTTGAGGATAAGATAAAGAGGTTTAAAGACGGAGTATTTTAAGATGTGGCGTAACCGTTCATAGGTTCAGGGTTCAAGGTTCAGGGTTAGAGAAAAGACTGAAATTGCATCCCAATAAGGCTCGTAAAAATGCGGATTTTGCCACATCATTGCCGAGTACCATGTTCCAGGTTTGTGAGTATGCGGAAGTGGTCGGTTTTAACGTACAAAACGCTTACAAAATGGCTTAAGGTGATAAGAATACAACCTTTGGAACCCCTGAACCGTGAACGGTTAAGATGTAGCAAACTCCTCATTGAGTTTATCAGACACAAACATATGGCCGGGTGCATGGGAAATACATATATCGGGCCTTGCATTTAAAATGGCCTCTTGAGGAGTTACGCCGCAGGCCCAAAAGATAGGCGTCTCTCCACTTCTAATCTCTACTGCATCCCCAAAGTCCGGCTTAGACAAATCTTTTATGCCTATTTCCTTTGGGCCTCCTATGTGTACGGGCGCACCATGGACAAATGGATAACGGGCGGTTATCTGTGCTGCCATAACAACTTTTTCAGCGGGGATCGGGCGCATGGTCACTACCAGGGGACCGTTAAAGATTCCCCCGTCCCTGCACTTTATATTAGTAATATACATGGGCACATTTTTTTTCTCCTCAATGTGGCGAACAGGTATTTGTGACCTTAAGAGGGCTTCCTCAAAGGTGAAGCTGCATCCAAGGAAAAAGGTTACAAAATCATCTTGCCAGATATCCTTTATATCCTCCCGTTTCTCTGTTAGTTCACCTTTATGGAATACATTATATTGAGGAACGTCACTGCGAATATCCGAATTAGGCGCAAGGAAATTTGTTTCATATGTGCCTGGTTCTAATACATCCAAAACAGGGCATGGTTTTGGATTTCTCTGGGAAAAAAGAAAAAAGTCAAAGGCATATCGAGACGGCAGGACGTAAACATTTGCCTGGGCGTAACCAAGGGCCATACCTGCAGTAGGACTGTTCCATTTCCCACTACGGATAAGCCTTCGCAATTCACCGGCAGAGAGTTTTTTCATATCGCTATCCATAAGATCAAATCCCCAAAAAGGCCTTTCGGACCATATCGCTATGGAGGAGTTCTTTGCCCTGCCCCTCCATCACTGTCCTGCCTGTCTGGAGCACATAACCACGATCCGAAAGCTCCAGGGCCTCTCTCACATTTTGCTCCACAATCAGTATGGTCATGCCCTCTTCTTTTA
>CBFDCD010000078.1:0-8430 GCA_965603225.1 uncultured bacterium | reverse complement strand
TTTGTGCTAGTTTGTGATTAACCCCATTAAAAATTCTAATATCTTAGAATAATCATATGGGCAAGTCAATGCGTATCTCCAGGAAACAGCCATTCTAATCATGAAGCAAAAAAGAGCCGGCCGTACCAGCTCAATAAATAGTAGCAATCATCTCTTGTCTTGATACTAGGTGCAGGGGCAGAAGGGCTTTTCTTCTGCTCCCTCTCCTCCGGAGACCCTTTCCTCTCTCCGAACAGTAGTTCTATGAGCCGGAAGCCGTCTTGTAAGCCCTAAGGGCTGGAAGCGGAGCCAGAGGCCGACAGTCGCTTCAGAAAAACCCTTGTGCCCCTGCTTATTGAGCTGCTACGAATTTTTTGCTATATTCAAAAACGTAAAACTCATGAAAATAATGGACCCTAAAATTCGGACAGTATGTTAAATTACAGCTGAGGTCAAAAAAGAGGACCCCTATGCGGTCTTTAAGATCAAAATATCCACCTGCGTTTAAGACAAGGGTAGCGCTTGAGGCAATGAAAGAAGGCAAAACCTCATGTTGAGCTACCCAGTCAATACCAGTCACATCCCGGCCAGATTAGAAACTGGAAGGCTACCGATAAAAAGGAGCTTGGAACCATTCTTGATTTTTATCAAATGGATAGTAATGATTTAAAAAAACGTTTTAATATTTCAGAAATAGTTGTAACCTCTGGGGAAAAAGGAGGGTATGTTTTAACTGAATCTGGCGAAATTGTAAAATACAAGGCAAATAAAGGCGATACTATTATAGACACCACAGGTGCAGGTGATGTTTTCTTTGCAGCATACCTTTCAGCAAGGCTTTACAAAAAGCAAACTATCGAGAAATCCAGTTGCTATGCCTCTCTAATCGCCTCAAGGCATGTTGAGGGAAAATACATTTCAGAGAATAGATTAAGGCTTTCCTATTGTATGAATTTTGGTTTTCAAAACCATGGATAGTATCATTGGAAAACTGATTATATGCCTGGGTAAGAAAACACTCGGGTTAAGCAGTTTCATCCATTAATCGCTGCTCCCTTTATTGTTATAAAACGTTTTAAATTAACATGGTTTATAAAAACAAGACCGGCATGTATTTCCCAAATATATTTCACAGATAAAACGTTTGCAAAAGATTTTTACAGGACGTTTGGCTCAAAATCACTGCAGTGCAGCATTTCGATAAGGTTGTATAGGGGATCGCTACAATATTTACCGCAAACTATGGCTTAAAAAAGGTATTCAATCCCTAATGGTTATACGTCATACCTCTCAAAGGCATCTATTTTAACCTTATCAGCTGAATAAGTAATAGCTGTGCCTGCATTGTTGAAAAAGAATTTCTTTGGCCCGAGTTTTTCTAAAAGAAATCCGGCCGGCCTCATACCAGTGCAGTGTGAAACCCCAACCTTTTTTATCCCAATCTCCTGTAAGGCTTCCAGGGTTGACTGTTGCTGGCTTTGGGATGTGTTTAACAGATGGGTTCCACCTATAACCATGTAAACCTCTTCCACTCCTGTTATTTTTATAGCATGCCTTATTGTATTAATCATGCCTCTATGAGCACACCCTAAAATAACAAGAAGCCCCTTGCTTGTTTTTAAATATAAGGCCTGGTCATCATCAACAGAACTGCTAATGTATTGGCCGTCTTTTTTAAGAAAACATATGGGCGCTACAGATTCAAAATCCGTGGTCATGGAAACTTCGCCGCTTATTGCTATATCTTCGCTAACCCATGTTGGCTCCGAGGATTTTTTAAATCTTGCCCCCAGCCTTATTAACTCTTCAATATCGTCAGGACATCCCCTATAAAAATATTGCTCGGTATGCTTAACGTATTGGGGCTTAATTGCTGCAGGGTGGCACATAATATCAACATGATCTCTATCCGGTCTTTCGAATTTTATTTTCTCGAGAACGGCTCTCAGTCCTCCCGTATGATCAGTATGTCCATGGCTGAGTATAATCATGTCAATATCCGAGAGTCTTATTCCCGCAACATCAGCATTATATGTACAGGCATATCTATAACCTGTATCAAACAGCATGGAAAGACCCTCTTTAATTGATATGTGAACACTAAATCCCCACTCAGCGACATAGTATATATCGGCCACAGAGTTTTCGCTTAGGGTTGTTATTTTTATTTTTTCTATGTCCAACATAGTATATTTACTCCTCCTCCCAGCTGTCCTTTGTATCTCAAAATTCTTGCAACCGTTCATTTTTCTGTCTAAAGAACCAAGTCAACACTGTAGGATGAACAAACCCAGGGCATACGTTAGGTTTTGTTAGTCCTTCTTCTATGATCTATATGTTATAAAATCACAATGAGCATTGGTCTATGCAGGTGTTTATCTTTTCGATTTTTTCCGCCGGGAAACATGTTTAAGGAAAAGAAGTTAATTACCCATCTTTAAGACATCCAACTTTTAAAAAATATATTATTCTTAATCGTGAAATTATCCATAGGCAAATGCCGGCAGCCATAAGACCAATTGTGGCCAGAAAAGAACCACTGTCAGGCCAATGAGCTGCAGGATAACGAAAGGCACCACTCCCTTGTAAATATCAAGAAGCACTACACTTGGTGGTGAAACTCCCTGGAGAAAGAAGATGGTGAAACCAACAGGCGGGGTCAAAAAGGAAGTCTGAAGGGTTACGGCAACAAGCAATGCAAACCATACTAACTCTGGTTTTTCTATCAAGTTGTAACCATTGATATCTAATCCAAGGGTTGACACCACAGGTGAAAGGAGCGGAAGAAAGATAAGGCTAATTTCGATCCAGTCAAGGAAAAAGCCCATCAGGAAGACGGCGACAAGTATGGCTGCCACCGTGCCGTGGGGCCCAAACGGCAAGCCCAACAGGACCCTTTCAATAAATTCATCGCCTCCCAGCATTCTTAAGACCAGGGCAAATGCCTGAGCCCCAAAGAAAATGCCGAATATATAGCCACAGGTTCGGAATGTGGCGATATTTACCTCTTTAAACACCGTAAAGGTGAATTTTTTATTGTAAAAGACCAGTAGGCCTGCCCCGACAGCACCTACACCACTTGCCTCTGTTGGTGTAGCCATACCTGCGAATATAGAGCCCAAAACCAGGATAATCAACCCTACAGGCGGTAAAATGGTTTTAAGGACATCCAGGAACACCCGCCACGATAGATCACGCCGTTTTTCGGCGAGAGGCGCTGCCTTCGGTCTAACAATCCCGACCACGATGATGTAGAGTATGTAGAGCATGCTCAGGATAAGGCCGGGAAAAACTGCGCCCATGAACAGGTCTCCCACCGAGAGATTCAACTGATCCGCCATAATAACGAGCATTATACTTGGTGGAATTAGTATGCCCAGGGTTCCGGAGGCAGCCACTGTTCCCAAGGCCAGAGACTTGCTATACCCCTGTCTAAGCATAACCGGGAGAGATAATACCCCCAAAAGAACTACCGATGCCCCAATTATTCCAGTAGAGGCTGCCAGGACAATGCCTATTACAGCAACTGTAACGGCCAGACCCCCGCGAACCTTCCCAAAAAGATCCTGCATGGCCTCCATCATTTTTTCGGCAATTCCAGATCTGTCTAACATTAGGCCCATGTAAATAAACATTGGAATCGCCAGCAGGACCCAGTTACTCATCAGCTTGAAGACCCTGCTAACAATCATGCCCAACACATTATAGTCTAAGCCGGTCATAGTTCCGAGATATAGATCAGAAAAATATCCTACCACGGTAAAGATGAAGGCTACACCACAAAGAACAAAGGTTATGGGAAAACCAGTGAACAGCAGGCCTATGAAAGTCAATAACATAAAAACAATGAGAATGTCGTTAATTTGCATGGCGTTATTTCCCCATATCCTTATTTCCGAAAAAGATAACAGCCGCAGCCCTCACCATCCTTGAAAATGAAGCCAAAACTATAAGAAACATTCCTATGGGAATGAACGACTTGATAAACCATCTCCAGGGGAGCCCTAAAGGATGTGGTGATGTTTCATTGACCCGAATAGCGCTTTCAACAAAATCAAGGCCGTGCAAAAAGAGAACAATAATGAGGGGAAGAATCAAGAATATGGTCCCGAAAAATTCTACAAACTCTTTTTTTCTTATGGAAAAATTGCGGTGAAGAATGTCCAGGCGGACGTGTGCATCATCAACGATGCAGTAAGGAATAGCAAGCATAAGGCATATGCCGTAAAAATGCCATTGCAACTCCTCAAGCCATATTTTGCCCTCGCCCAGCGCATAACGGAGAATTACCTGGATCAAAATATTGATCACGAGAATGGAATTTAGCCAACAAGTGACTTTTCCAATGTAGCGGATGAATCCGTCAATAAACTGAGAAACTTTCGGCACGCTTACAGTTTTGTCATCCATAATTGACCTTTGTGAGTCTCATGTTCTCTGTGGAGCTTGCGCTTATTGTAAAAACTGACCGATTTAGAAAAAACGATGGAAGACGGCTTGCTATTCACCGTCTTCCACTCTAAGAAGATTAACACGTAATAATAAAACAGATCTTGCTACTTAAGGCCGGTTTCTCTCGGCATGAACCCGATCCTGCTATATACTTTGTAGTCTTCCCTGAAAGCGGCCAAGTCATCCCACACCTTTTTAAAAAAGGGATCCTTTGCACATTGCTCTTCCAGGACCTGTTCCCATGCCGTTTTAAAAGCCGACAACAATGCAGGGGACCAGTACATATTTTTAACACCGCGTTTTTCAACATTTTCCCTGATAACCGGGCCCTGGCTTCCTTCTCCTATTGCCTGGGTCTGCAACAAAGAGGCCCTCACGGCCAATTCTATCTGTGCCTGCTGAGCCGGTGTCATCTTGTTCCAAACGTCCTTGTTTATTGTCAATTCATGGATTGAGGTTTGCTGATGCCACCCCGGGAAGTAGTTGTATTTAACAACCTTGTAGAAACCCTGACTTACATCGACGTATGGGCTGGAAAATTCGGCAGCGTCAATTACGCCCTTTTCCAAAGCCGGGAATATTTCAGCCGGCGGTAGCATGGTAGCGGATGCTCCCAATTTTTGAATAACCGAACCGCCAAGGCCGTAGAAACGCATCTTAAGTCCTTTAAAATCCTTGACCGTTTTTATTTCTTTGGCGAACCAGCCTGAGGTTTCTGGAGGACACAGGATTACAGGGAAGACCTTTACATTGTAGCCGGCCCTGTCATAGGCTTCCTGCCAGAGCTTCAAGCCATTGCCTTGAAACATCCAGGCCATGTATTCAGGTCCCTCAGGGCCGAAGGGCACACTCCCAAAAATGGGCGATGTAGATACCTTTCCCATCCAAAAGGCCGGCGCAGCATAGCCTGCCTGGATATGGCCCTTGGAGACTGATTCAAGGATCTCCACAACAGGTACCATCTTTCCAGGATCGTAGAGCTTGAATACGATTTCCCCACTACTTGCCTTCTCTAATTGATTAGAGAACCATACCAGTGGCTTACCAAGAAGTGGCATTGCCAAGGGAAACATTGCCTGAGTTTTCAGCACAAACTTCTTTGCAAAAACCTGATTAGTAGGCATAACCATTGCCATCGATACCAATAAAACAGCAACAAAAATAAACTTAACTCTTTTCATCTTTAGCCCTCCCTTTACTTTTGGTTTAAGATTGTAGAAACCCTTCCTTAAAGAATTCCTATTTTCCCCTTTGCTAAACATTTTCCTTTATAAGATTTAAAAAATTCTTTCGATTCTTTTTGATCTGAAAGGTTTTTGTAAATCTATAGGTAAAAAATAATGTATCATTTTATCATGGTAGGATGGTCTTCTGGCCTGACCAGTTTGTACTAAATAACAGCAGTGAGGTGTATTGTCAAGTAAATAAATATTTTTCAAAAAAAAATCTAACAAACTATTTTCATCCGCCCATGCTGATTATTATGGAGTTGATTTCATTTTAATAACTTGACAAAATGATAAAAAAAGAATATGCTTTGGCGTATACTGGTCTGACCTGATATTGTAAAAAGGATTCAAAAATGGCCTTAAAACCAATAACAAAAACTCGACTATCTGAGGCGGCTATAGAACAGATTAAAGAAATGATTGTTGATAGGAATCTTGAACCGGGAGCCAAACTGCCATCTGAAAGGGAGCTTGTTACATCCTTTGGAATTAGCAGATCATCCATTAGAGAGGCCCTGCGTATGCTTGAAATTATGGGATTGGTTGAGGTCAAGCCTGGGAAGGGTGTGTATGTTAAGGGACTTACTGGCGATTTATTTATGCCTCTGTCATCTTTACTTTCCAGCCATCGTGAGACATTAAATCATCATTTTGAGGCACGTCTTCTTTTGGAGCCTGCTGCTGCGGCCCTGGCAGCAAAGAGGGCCTCAAATAATGATATTAAACGTTTGAAAAAAATTACAAAAATTTTTAAAGAAAACCTTAAGAAAGAAAACCTGATAGAACTTATAAGGGCTGACATTGAATTCCATCGCTTGATTGCAAATGCTACTAATAATGAAACAATTGAAGTTTTAATGAATACAATCACACGGTATAATTTTGAAGGATGGAAAATGTCATTGAGGACCAAGGAAAGACCCGCTAATACGGTAATAGAGCATGGAAAAATACTTGAAGCAATTGCTTCCGGAGATGAGAAGAAAGCTAAAAGTGCAATGAGGTTCCATTTAAAGGAGGCGGTAAAAAATCTTCAAAAGGCCGGCTTTTGATAGTTTTAGGGGTCACATATTCATTCGTCATTTATATTGATAAAACTCTCTATTTAAAAGAATCAAATCTATTCCTACCAATTCATTTGCTGGGGCTCAGCTACCAAGAATGTTTAACCGCCAACATCAACAAAAGGGACATCTTTTTCAAAGTCGTTTTAAACCCGGATTTTGCATATAGACACCTGCTGCGGCTACAAAATAATTGTTGTCCCACTTCTGCGGGATTTCACGATTTTAAGCCCCGCTCCCACTAAAGGGGACGTTTGGTTCAAAATCGCCGCAGCTCAGCATTTCGCTAAGATTGTATAATGCATCGTCACCTTACCTACTGTAAAACTGGGTTTAAGCTGGGAGAGAAGTGGGGTTTAGTGTGAGGTTATGTTTTTTTATCTTTTTATACAAAAGGGTACGGTTAATGCCTAATAAGGCAGCAGCCTTAGACTTGTTGTATTTGCTGGACTCTAAGGCATGACGGATGGCCTCTTTCTCGGCTTTCAGTTGAAGATTCTTGAGTGAAGGACGATCAGTGTTAAAATATTTTTCTTTGCCGCGGTATAGATATAATGGTAAATCACAAACAAAAATTGTGTCGCCCTTTAAGTCCAGCACTGTTCGTTCGATCACATTCAAGAGTTCACGCGTATTACCTGGCCATTCGTAATTTTCAAGAATTTCCTCTGCCTTTCGGTCTATTTTTATGTCTATAAATCCTGCCTCCTGGGCAATTTTTTTAAGAAAATGTCGAGTAAGAGGAACAATATCCTCTTTTCTTTCTCTGAGAGGAGGTATGAAGAGGGGGATTACATTCAATCGGTAATAAAGATCTCTTCGAAATTGTCTATTGGTCATTTTCTCCTCGAGGTTTTGATTGCTTGCTGCAATGAGGCGAAAATCTGACTTTATCAAGGATGTTCCGCCAACCCGTTCAAATTCTTTTTCTTCTAACACCCTGAGCAGTTTGGGCTGCATTTCCATAGAAAGATCACCAACTTCATCAAGAAATATAGTTCCATGATCGGCTAATTCAAACTTACCAGGTTTTCCTTTAGGGCTTGCGCCTGTAAAGGAACCTTTTTCATAACCAAAAAATTCTGATTCATATAAGTCTCTGGGAATGGCCGCGCAGTTTACCCGTACAAGTGAGTAAGGTCTTCTTGAGCTTGCATAGTGAATCGCCTGGGCAAAAAGCTCTTTCCCCGTGCCTGATTCTCCTGTAATCAGAACGGGGAAATTGTTCATAGAGGCCCTAATAGCCTCGCTTTTTGCAGACATAAAAGCATTACTTGTCCCAACCATGCTTTCAAATGTGTATCGAACGGAATGAAGGGATGCTAACTCGTTTTCATACACTTGAATTTTTGATTCAAGAAAAGACACCTGCTCTGCAAGTTTGCTTGCAGTGCTTGAACTATCAAAGAGAACAAGGCCTAATACGGCAATTAGCTTTCCGTTTTCTTTGATAGGCATTCTATGCACAAGCAATGCCTTCTCCTTTAATTTATGTGGATAGTTGATTTCTGGCTTTTCCGTCTTAGCCACAATGTGGAGCCTGCTGCCCACACCAATCTCGCTTGCATGTTTTCCGATTTGTTCACTTTGGTTAAACCCAAGAAATTTCGCATACGTTTCATTCATGTAAATAATATACCCCTCATGGTCTGAGACAATTACACCAATCTGCATATTATCCATAAGCTTTTTAAAAAAGTCGTCTT
>CBFDCD010000077.1:0-8431 GCA_965603225.1 uncultured bacterium | reverse complement strand
GCCCATTTGTAGGATATGTCAAGTTTTTTTATTGGGGTCGGGGGAATTTTTTTTATTTTTTCCCCATTTCATCTATACGAGACAGGATTGAGTTAAGCTGCTCCTTGAGAGTATCTGCCTCTTGTTTTAGGGATGCAAGATTCTGATTTGCCGATGGGGGGTTTGGATTTGAGGGCGGCATAGACATTCCCATGCCTCTGCCCATGCCTCTTCCCATGCCTCTTCCCATGCCACCGCCCATTCCGCCGGTTGATCCCATACCAAAGTGATCCGGTACATTGGCTTGTGTGGTGGTTTTTAGTTCTCCTCGTTTATATCTTTCAATTGTATCTCTAATAGGGCCGCTTACACCGACTATCACTTCAAGACCTGCTGCATTAAGGGTTCTGCTTGCATTAGGGCCTACACTTCCTGTCAAAAGAATCTTTGCCCCTTTGGAGGCAACAAACTGACCTGCCTGAATACCTGCCCCTCCGCCTAAAGATATACTTGCATTGTCAACAGCCTCGAAGGTCATATCATCGGTATTTACAATTAAAAAATAGGCACACCTGCCAAATCTTGGATCTACTTGAGAGTCGAGGTCTTTTCCTGTTGAGGTAATAGCTATTTTCATTTATCTTACACTCCTTTATGATTAAATTTATAAAATAATATTTTACTGAAAAAAATCTATCCTTTGCTGTCGCCATTTTTATTAATGACCAGCGGTTCATTGTTAAAGTAATCAAAGATAGCTTTTGCAACTGCACGGTTAATATGAGGAACCTTTTGTAACCCGGCAATATCTGATTTGGCAATTGCTTGTATATCTCTGAAATGATTAAGCAGGGCCTTTTTTCTTTTTGGCCCTATGTTGTGTATATTATCAAGAATAGACGCTGTCAAACTTTGATTTTTTCTTTTTCTGTAATATCCAATAGCCCTCCTGTGTGTCTCGTCTCTAAGATGCATAAGCATAGCAAGGACTTGATGATTTCTAGGAAAGATAACGGGGTTTTTCCTGTTTGCAAGATAAATTTTATCTACAATCTCGCCTTTATCATGTTTGGCCTTTGCTATAGATATGACATCCGGAGGTTCTTTAAGTCCGAAGGATTTAATAGATTTTAGCGCTATAGATAAATGGCCTTTTCCACCATCAATAACGAAAAGATCCGGTGGTTGGTTTGCCTTAAGCCTTCTATCAACGGTCTCTTTGATCATGGCATAATCATTTATACCATCTACTTCTCTTATCCTGAAATTTCTATATCCGGATTTGTCGGGAAGTCCATTAACAAAAGAAACTAAGGAAGCTACGGGAAGTTCACCTTTCAGATTAGATATATCTATTCCTTCTATATGTACGGGTTTTCTTTTTAAGTTAAGCACAGATTTTGCTACGTCAAGGATGGCGGACCTGTTATTTTTTTGCCGTTCCTTCAAAATATTCTCGGCGTTAATTGTTGCCATATTTGCAAGCCGTTTTTTCTCTCCCCTTGAC
The DNA here is from genome assembly GCA_965603225.1 of uncultured bacterium. Taxonomy (GTDB): domain Bacteria; phylum Desulfobacterota; class DSM-4660; order Desulfatiglandales; family B25-G16; genus M55B121. The sequence continues at coordinate 6,945 of CBFDCD010000077.1, read as the reverse complement.
GGAACGGACAGTGTAATTTTTTTTTCCGCAATCCCTGTAAGCCAATGGGAAATCAAACCTTTATCCTCTATTGAATGAGAGAGAATTATGTCAGGTGGAATAAACTCCTTGCCGCTGTAGTATTGTTTTAAAAAGGCCTCCGTCACTTCATGAGGGGTTACCCATTCGCATGGGATAAAATAATTCCTGCTGCCCACCATATAACCTTCTCGGATAAATAGAATAACAATTGCAGCCACTTTATCGCAGGAGGATAATCCGATTACATCCTGATCAGTCATTTTTGTCGAGACCACTGTTTGATACTCAAGTGTTTTTTTTACTGCGTTAATTTGATCCCGTACCTTGGCTGCCTTTTCAAAATTTTGCTCCTTTGCGGCCTTTAACATCACCTCTTTTAGTCTTGAAATTAATTCCCTGTTTCGACCTCCTAAAAATAACTTGACCTGCTCCACTATCTCCTGGTAGTCATTATTGTCTACCGCAATACAGCATGGCGCCAGACACCTTCCCAGTTGATAATTTAGACAGGGCCTTGATCTTTTTGGGACATCCCTTGTGCCGCACTTCCTTAAAGGAAAGATTGGGCCGATAAGCCGCATTGTAGAACGTACGGCTGATGAAGAAGTGAAGGGTCCAAAATAGAGGGCCCCGTCATTTTTAATTCGCCTTACTATAGTTAATCTGGGATACTTGCTGCATATGTCTAACTTAAGGAAGGGGTAATTGGCATCATCCTTTAATATAACATTATACCTGGGCCTGTGTTTTTTTATAAGATTTCCTTCAAGTATTAAGGCCTCTTTTTCTGTACCGGTTATAATATGGGCTATGTTACGGGCATTTTCGAGGATAATAGATGCCTTAAAGCTTTTACTTTTCCCCCTGCCAAGGTATGAGCGTATGCGCTTGTTTAGATCTTTAGCCTTACCAATATAGATTATCTTCCCAGATCTATTCTTGAAAATATAGACCCCCGGTTTATGAGGAACATCCTTTATGATTTTGCTATCAATCATTATTCATTTTCAATTTGATTATTTTTTTTATGTAACCCTGGAATGAAGCGCCGGGGTCATTTGCTGAATAGCTATAATATTATAAACTATAAATATATTTGCAATAAAGAAATTTTTTCACGTTGAAATAGAAAGCTATTTGGCATATAAAGTATTATTTTATTGTTCCGCAAATGGAAGAAAATTCCTCGTCTTTAGGCGAAGATTTTAGTTTGATAGCCTTATTTTAGATACGGCACAAAGCAGCAAAGAGATAAAGGTGCAAAGCAAGAGCACACATATGAGCAACCATGTGGCCTATGATCCTCTGCACAAATGCTGTCGGTGTAAGCCTACAGCAGTTTATGTAAAAGCTCAATAAAAAGGGAGCAGAAGAAAATTCCTTCTGCCCCGTAACTGTTACTAAGGTAAAAAATGGTTATCACTATTTATTGAGCTGATGCCAGTTTATCTTACATCTAAAAACACAGGGAAAAATAATGTCATGTTAAAACCTATACACATTGATAATTTAAGGCCGGAGCAATATGAGGCCATAATGAAAAGATCAAGGATAGATATTACATCAATCTATGAGAAGGTCAGGGAAATCGTATATAGTGTCAGAGACATCGGTGAAAAGGTGTTCTTTGATTACTATAAGGAAAAGTATAAACCGGATATGACTTTAAGGGATTTAGAGGTAAACAAAGGTGAGATCGAGAACGCATATAAAAACCTGGACCCAAAGATAGTTGATGCCCTGAGGTTTGCTGCTAAAAATATAACGAAGTTTCATAAAGCCCAACTCCAGAGGGATATGTGGATGATTGATGTTGCCGATGGTATCCTGGCCGGACGGATGACTGTGCCCATAGAAAGAGTGGGGGCATATATACCAGGTGGAAGGGCCGTGTATCCAAGCTCAGTACTAATGACAATTTTGCCTGCCAAGGTGGCCGGTGTTAAGGAAATAGTTGTCTGTACTCCCCCTAATGAAGATATGACTATAGATCCATCTACCCTTGTGGCTGCAGACATATCCGGGCCTGTTCGAATTTTTAAGGTTGGAGGCCCGTGGGCAATTGCAGCAATGGCCTATGGTACTGACAGCATTCCACGGGTGGATAAGATAGTGGGGCCGGGAAATAAATATGTTACAGCGGCAAAGACCCTGGTATTTGGAGAAGTTGGCATAGACTCGCCTGCCGGGCCAAGCGAAGGGGCTATAATTGCGGATCATACAGGTGATGCCGGTCTCATTACTGCTGATCTTTTGTCCCAGGCAGAGCATGACCCGGATTCTGCGGTTTTATTTGTAACAACGTCTGAAAAACTTGCCTTGAAGGTTTCAGATATTGTAAACAGTTCAATTGACCGGCTCCCGAGGAAGGACATCCTCCTTTCATCCCTGAAAAGGCATTCTTCAATAGTAATAGCAAGGGATATAGAACAGGCAGTTGACTTTGTAAACGAATACGCCCCGGAGCACCTGGAGATCATTACAACAGAACCTTTTATTACCTTAAAAAAAATAAAAAACGCAGGTTCAATATTTTTAGGACCATATTCGCCTATACCTGCAGGGGATTATGCATCCGGTACAAATCATGTACTGCCTACAGCTCAGACAGCCCGTATGTTTTCAGGCTTATCTGTAGATGATTTTATAAAAAAACCAACGTTCCAATATCTGAGCAAGGAAGGCCTTTCTTCATTGAAAGATGCGGTGATCACATTAGCAGAGGCGGAGGGTCTCCCCCTCCATGCCGAATCAATTCGGGAGAGGTTTAAATAAACATCGCGGCGCATGGGTCAGTGGTTCAGGGCTCGAGTATAATGAATTCAATCGCCTTGTTGTGAAAATCAGGTTTATGCATTGAAATTGGGTATGTATGCTACTATAAACAAACAGTGTAGTTTGTCATAAGACAATTCAGTGATTTGTTTCAAATAAATAAATAATTTTAAAGGAGGTTATGATGGCTGATATAAAAGGCTATGATTTTCCAGATGAGCTTTATTATCATGAAGAGCACAGTTGGGCCAGGGTAGAGGATGGTAAGGTCAGGGTGGGAATGAATGACATGTTTCAAAGAGAGGCAGGTGATATAGTATTTGTAGACCTTCCTGAAGAGGAAGATGAATTCGAGCAGGGTGAGGTTTGCGGTAAGATTCAGTCAAGAAAATGGATAGGGAAGTTGTGTGCACCTGTCTCAGGAGAGATTGTAGAGATAAACGAGGATTTAGAGGATGATACGAGTCTCATTAATGAAGACCCATACCAAAAAGGGTGGATACTGGTCATTGATCCAAGCGATCTGGAAAACGACCTTGACAACCTCATGCATGGAGATGCAGTAAATGTCTTCGTTGACCAGGAGATAAAACGGACTGAGGACGAACGGGCAAAGGATTAATGGCTACCTGGAGGCTCTTTAAAGATATTAAAACCACCGTCTCAACCGGCGTCGGGTTATCTATTGATGATACACTGCCGCTCTCCATATCACAGCATGGGTCTCCACCTATTCTTCATCTATATAAATTCAAACCCTCGGCTATTGTTGGAAAATACCAGGATATAGAGGCTGCACTCAGGCTTGACAGATGCAGGGAGAGGGGAGTCGAGTACAACCGAAGGAGCACAGGAGGTGGTACAGTAATAATGGGCCCCAAGGTGGTTGCCCTTGGTCTTGGCATTAGCATTGATGATCCAGGACTGAAAAAGGGCATAAATGGTATTTTTGAATCCATGAGCACTGCATTAATTCAGGCATTAAAGGATCTGGGAATAGAAGCAGGGTTCAGGCCGAAAAACGACATAGAGATAGACGGTAAAAAACTGGCAGGTCTTTCCGCCTCATTAGAGACAGAAAAGGCACTATTGTTTCATGCAAGCCTGTTAGTTGATTTTGATATACCTTTAATGATGGACATTATGAATCAACCCCCCCTCAAGTTGTACAATAAAGGTTACAGCTGCTTTAGCCAGAGGATTACTACTATAAAGGAGCAATTAGGTCGGGATATTGATTTAGAGGCTGTAGTCGAGTCCATTGAAAACTCCTTTCAGCAGAGCTTTAATGCATCCTTTGAAAGTGATGAACCTGACAGGTGGGAAGAAAAGATTATCAATGATTTTATTGATAAAAGATACAACCAACCAGACTGGATTTTTTCCAATAGACATCCAAGATCAAAAATGTGCTTAGGAGAACTCAAAACTCCTGGTGGGTTATTGGAGATATATCTCGCGCTGGCGGGTAGCACTATTGAACAAATAATTATTACAGGAGACTTTTTTTCTACAACAAAGGATATAAATCTTTTGGAATCAGCACTGAAATGGACATCATCCAAAGGAGAAAAGATTGAGGAACATCTCAGAGAAGTGTGGCGAGAGGATATGATTCACGGAGTTGACGTTGGTACTTTAACAGAGGTAATCTTAAAGGCCAAGGAAAACGCTTTATCGATATAAATAATAAGAAATGTCTGACAATAACGAAAAACAAAGCCCGGATTTTGTGAGGATTAGCACTGCAACGGCCTTATCTCTTGGCCTTATTAAAGGGCGTTTTTACAGGGGTGCAAAAAACAGATGTGCAAACCTTCTTGTTCATTACACGAAAGGCTGTATGGCTAATTGTGCCTATTGTGGTCTGGCAAAAAAAAGAACCGGCTCATATAGTAAAAAAACATTCATTATGGTGCAGTGGCCGTTGTTTGCAATGGATGACATAATTAAGGCGATCAATGATGCACCTGATTATGTAAAACGCACATGCATTTCCATGATTACAAATGGAAGATGCAAGCGGGATACATTCATTATGACTGAACGTCTTAAAAAAGAGACTGACATTCCGATCTCTATCCTTATTAGCCCAACCATCCTAAAAATTGGAGATCTCAGAACATTAAAAGAAAAAGGAGCAGATATGATTGGTGTGGCAATTGATCTGGCCACACCTGAACTTTTTGATCTGTACCGGGGTAGGGGAGTGTCCGGTCCTCACTCCTGGGATAAGTACTGGCAAACAGCAAAGGATGGTATTAAAATATTTGGAAAAAGAAATGTAGGAATTCACCTAATGGTAGGCATGGGTGAAACGGAAAAACAAATAGTTTCCATTATGGAAGAACTATGGAATTTAGGCGCTGTAAACCATCTTTTTTCCTTTTTTGCCGAGCCAGGTTCCGGGCTTTCCGGCAGAGAACAACCTCCATGGTCTTCGTATCTCAGAATTCAGCTTGCCAGATACTTATTAGAAGAGGAATCCCTGACAACATCTGATATAATTTTCGATAGCGAGGGGCATATTATAGATTTTGGGTTGCCATATGAGGATCTCCTGAATATAATTAATCTTGGAATACCATTTATGACTGGTGGTTGCATTGATGACAAAGGTGAGGTTGCCTGTAACAGACCTTTTGGAAACTGCATGCCAGGGGAAAAACAATGGAACTATCCATACCTTCCAAATACAGGTGAATTAGAATTGATAAAAAACAATATATTTGAAATAGATGCAAATTGATTTTGCAGATAGAACCTTATTATTTTCTTTGACAGTCCCTGACAAAAGTGTTACTAAATCAATTCATCTTATTCAATGGGCCGTTAGCTCAGCTAGGTAGAGCAGCGGACTTTTAATCCGTTGGTCGGGAGTTCGATCCTCCCACGGCCCATCAATAAAATCAAGGAGTTAGCGAGGTAACTCTTGACCTATCTTCAATAACTATTTTGATTTATCCCCATACTGTCCCCATTTATTAAAATAACCCCTCAGAAATGCAGAAAACCATTTATCTAATAAAGTATTTACACAAGGGGTTTTAGGGTTCTATAAACAAAAAGACGGTGGCCTGATTTTATATTCTCTTGCCCTTGGAATTAATTTCTCAAACTGGTCTGCCGGTTACAAAAAGCGACTTTTTATCAAAAAAACCGCTTTATTTTTGCAAAGGTATTTGATAAAAAATATAATTGATCATTGTTGGGTTGTGCTCAACTGGGGTGCAGTTGTTTGCATTATTCATTATTTTTTTGGATGATCAGATTTACGGAATAGATGAATAAATCAGATGAAAAATCACCTTATCACCTGCACAGAAGCCGGTGTGTGTAGAAACAATGATCGAATCTTTCTGCAGCCAAAAAGCGAATGTGCTCTTGCCTAAAGAAATATCGGCAAAACAGGCACGTCCAAATGGCTTCCGCAGTCTATTCACCTTCTCTTTGCGGTGGAAGGTCGCCCTGTCTTTTTCGGTCCTGCTGTTGCTTATTGTCGGTTTTCTTTTTCTTGGCTTCATGTGGTATGAGAGAGTTTTCCTCTCCCAGGAGAGTCTGAAGAGGGCGCAATCCCTTGCAAATAGTATGGTGATTAATGCTAGGGATCCCTTGTTGAACAAAGATGACCTGCGGCTCGCTCCTATAATCGAATCGGTAAGCCAGGACACGGAAGTTCAGTATGCCTATCTCATGGACCATCAGGGTCGCATCCAGTACCATTCTGATCCGCAAAGGACGGGAAGACTGTTGCCCCATGGTGTCCCAAGCCCTGCCAGGGGTATTATCCAGGTCTCTGTGCCAATCAAGGTTGAAAATGTAAAAGTCGGAACAGCCGTTGTTGGATTGGGAGTAGATCACATCGATCAAGCAATGATGCAGACAGCGAAGGGCCTGCTTTTGCCTCTTGGTCTGGTGGCGGGTGTGGGAATTATAGGCATTTTTTTGCTTGCCGGCATTTCCGTTGGTCGGATCAAAAGGTTGGAAGGGGCAGTCCAGGCCTTGGGTTCTGGAGATCTTCTTGTCCGAGTTGAGGATAGTAGCCTTGACGAAGTGGGCAGGCTCGCAAGACACTTCAACGAAATGGTCCGCCAACTCCACTCTGCCCGTCAACAGAATCAAAGGAACTTCAGGGAGACAATCCGTGCC
>CBFDCD010000076.1:0-8444 GCA_965603225.1 uncultured bacterium | reverse complement strand
TTTGAGGCCGTTAGGCCGAGTTTTTGAAATTTAGCGAGGTATTTCATGAATCCCAAAACGGGCATCATGAGGGAGCAAAAGGACTTTTTACGGAACCATCAAAATTAGAATATCGAAATTATAAACAATATCAAAATTCTAATATGAAATAATCAAGGTATTCAAAAGGTCAACGATATAAATAACATGGTCCTGGGTCACTCTTTATTTTTGCGTTACCCTTAGCACTTCCTCAACAGTGGTTACACCCCTTAATGCCTTCATGGCTCCATCCTGACGGAGGGTTAACATCCCCCTCTCGACTGCCAGATGTTCAATGCTGTTGGACTCAGAGGTCTTTAATATCAAATCATTAATCGAGTCATCCAAAATCATAATTTCAAAAATTCCGCTCCTCCCCTTGTACCCTGTGTTAAGGCAACTCTGGCACCCTTTGGCCCTGTATATCTTTTCACCTTTAGCCATTTCAGTGGATAGCCCTATATCATTCAGTATCTCTTCATCAGGCATATATGTCTCCCTGCACTCACTACAAACTGTTCTCACAAGCCTCTGGGCCAATATGGCGATAACCGATGATGTTACAAGAAAGGGTTCTATGCCCATATCAATAAGTCTGGTTATTGCGCTGGAAGAATCATTGGTATGGAGTGTGGAAAAAACAAGGTGCCCGGTCAAGGCTGCCTGGATAGCAATTTCCGCGGTTTCACGGTCCCTGATCTCACCGATAAGTATTACGTCGGGATCCTGACGTACTATGGAACGAAGGCCATTAGCAAAGGTAAGGTCAATCTTGGGGTTAACCTGAATCTGCCCAATACCTTCCATTTGATATTCTACAGGGTCCTCAATGGTAATGATATTTATATCCGGGTTATTGATAGTGCTTAATGCGGCATACAGCGTTGTTGTCTTTCCACTCCCTGTGGGACCTGTAACTAAGATAATCCCATGGGCAGATTTAATCAGGCTATCAAATGTATGTAATTTTTCCTCCGGCATTCCAAGGTCTGTAAGTCTAAGCAATACATTCGTTTTATCCAGGAGTCTAAGGACAATCCTTTCACCAAAGGCAGTGGGAATGGTAGAGACACGGATATCCACATTTTTATCCCCTATTCTGATCTCAATCCTTCCATCCTGGGGGAGCCTCTTCTCTGCGATATTAAGCCTGGCCATAATTTTTATCCTGGATATTAATGTCGACTGGATATGCTTAGGCGGAGAAAGCATATCGTAGAGCACACCATCCACCCTGTGCCTAATCTTTAGTTTCTTCTGATAGGGCTCTATGTGTATATCGCTTGCCTTAGCCTTTACTGCCTGGGATAACATCAAATTTACCAGTTTTATAATAGGGGCATCGCTGGTATCATCCAACAGATCGCCGGTCTCCTCTACGGCAGAGATAATCTTCTCGCTGTCTTCCTCATTCATATCCTGGATTACCTGTTCAGCGGAATCACTGCTTATATCATAGGCAAAATTGATAGCTGACACAATAGAAGATTGAGTGGCAAGAATGGTTTTAATATCATCCCTCTCTAAAATCATTCGAAGATCATCAACAGGCTGGAATAACATGGGATCATTTACCGCAATATATACATCGTCAGGGAAAATAACCGGTATCATCCTGTATTTTTTGAGAAACTGTATGGGAATATGGTGTGTAAAATCCGTATCCATGCCATCGGTCGAAATGTCAGGCAATAATATAAGGCCAAACTGTTCTCCAAGGGCATTTAAGAGATCTTCCTCCTTTATTGCCCCCCTCTTAATCAGTATTTCTCCTATCCTGCCCCCCTTCTCCTCCTGGATCTCAAGGGCCTCGGCAAGCTTTTCTTCTGAAAGATTGCAAACCTCTTTCAGTATCTCGCCTACTAATCTATTTTTCATTATTTGATTGCCCATATTATAGATTAGTTCTTACCTTTGCTGACTGGTTTTTCATACATTTTGATAATGCCTTCTTTTATTTTATCCATTTCCCCTTTCTTGTCTTTATAGATCTCCTTGGCCTCAATAGGATTCTCCACTATATGGGGTGTAAGGAAAATAAAAAGGTTTGTTTTATTCCTGGTATTACTCATGGATTTGAACATCCATCTCAAAGCCGGGATATCACCGAGACATGGTACTTTATAATCTCCCCTCTCACTGCTCTCACCTATAATCCCGCCAATGACCACGGTATTTTCATCCTTTACAATAACCGTCGTCTCTGCAGATCGTTTCAATGTGGTTGGCCTGAATTCTTCAGCCCCTTTTTTCAATGTTATCATCTCTTGGAATATCTTCAGCCTTACAAATCGCTCCTGGTTAATCTGAGGGGTAATCTTGAGTGTCATGCCTACATCCTTGTATTCATAGGTCTGATATGTCTGATCACCGGTAGCCTCCTTTGTGATATATGGCACATTCTCCCCAACAATTATAACTGCGTCTTCATTATCCGTTGTCAGGATCTGTGGGGTTGATAATATATGCACATCAGCATCCTTCTGGTATGCCTGAAGGACTGCGCCTAAATTAGGAAAAATAAGGTCTCCTATCTGAATAGCCTCCCCTACTACACCCATGGAAAAACCAGATGGAAGGGAAGGCAGAGAGGCTTGAGTCGGCGTCAGTCCCCTTATGCTGGAATAATCGCCTGCGCCCCCTGAGCCGCTAAAAAACCCACCTGTTCTGCCCTGATAGCCAAAGTCCTCCATCCCCAACCATTCCACTCCGAGCCTGAACTCCTTGTCTACATTGACCTCCATAATCAGGGCCTCGATATAGACCATGGTTCTTGGTATATCAAGTTTTTTTATAATATCCTCAATTGCAAGGTAGTCTTGTTTTTTAGCCTTAATTATCAGGGAATTAGTCGCCTTGTCCGCAACAATCTGGACCTCCTTGGATATTACCGGCGCCCTCCCCTTTTTTACCTCCTTTGAATCTTTTGATGGGATAGCCATTAATACCTTTGAAAGCTCTTCGGCATTTGCATTTTTTAGATAATAGACATGTATATCTCCCTCGCCCCTGGGAATCTCCCTGTCCAATAGTTTTATCAGCTCTTTAATTCGTGCAGTATCATCCTCCGTTGCCAGTATTATAAGGCAATTAGTTCTCTCATCAGCAACAATCCTGCTTGTAGACGCTATGCCGGCAGGAGTACCCTTTTTAAGCCTGGTCGAGGTCTTTCTAAAAATATTGGTCAACGATTTTTCCAAATCTGTGGCTGCTGCGTGATCAAGGGGTAAAACTGATATCTCCTCGCCGAGACCTTTAACGTCAATCTCTTTTATAATCTTTACGAGACGCTTGATATTGGAAAGTACATCTGTGACGATCAACATACGGGTGGGCAAATACGATACAATAATGCTACTCTTGGATATGAGAGGGGCAAAAATTTTCTTTAGATCGTCCGGGCTGGCGTAGGCTAAGGGAATCAGTTGCGTAACAACCTTATCCTCAGGGGTAATGGAGCCCTCACGAATTCTTGTTTCAATACTTTTCGAACGTGCATGAAGGGCAGGGACAATCTTTATTATATCTCCTGAAGGAACAGTCGTGTATCCATGGACCTCCAACACCGATTCAAAAACCTTATATGCCTCGTCAACTGATATCTTGGATGGAGAAATAATGGTTACCTTGCCTCTAACCCCTTTATCTACGACAAAGTTTTTTCCTGTTAGTTCACTGATAAACTTGATAAATAGAATAATATCCACATTATCAAAATCAATAGTAACGTACCCTTTACTCGTCTTCTGTTTCTCCTTTTCAACTGCCTTCTCGGGTATCTTCTTTTTTTGCTTTAGTTTCTCCTGCGTGTTGTCTTTCTTTTCCGTCTTTTCAGGTCTTACAGTTACTTCCCTCTTAGATGGAAGATTGCCCTGAGGAGAGACGGTTGTTACCCCTTCATCTCCTGAAAGCCTCGCCCCCATAACAACAGAATTGCCCGTTATCAAAAAAAGACATGTCCATACATATATGAAAGCGTATCCCTTTATGTTCCTGCTACATTTCATAAGCCTCATTTCCTATGTAATAGAAGTTTTAATAATCATATACCTTTTAATAGCCCTTGTTAGGATCGAGCCAATGCCCTGTATTTTTATTTTTCGGCGCTATGGCCTGACACGGCTACCTCACCATCTCCAATAATCTCTTTAAATCCAGGCAATTCCCTTATTTTTCCTAAGTCCTTGTCCTTTTTGGCCCACTCCTTTACAGATTTATCCAGAAAAGCCGCCTTTTTTAGATTTGCCAGACCCTCCATTTCCTGCCCCTTAAGGGCATAAAGGCATGCCAGATTGTAATATGGGTCGGCATACGCAGGCTTCAACCTTACGGCATTTTCAAGACTTTTTTTGCCTGCAGAATAGTTACCCTCCTGAATATAAATAACACCTATATTATTCAATGCAGAGACATGTTCCGGATCAAGCATCAAGGCCTTCTGATAGTATACCCGTGCATCACTCAGACGACCATTTTTATGGAATAACCGCGCCTTTTCATAACAGTCATGAGCGCTTGTTATGGACTCTTTAAATGGAGCGACCGGAGATTCTTTTATTTTAGATACAGGCCGGGATGTTTCACCCCTAAAATCCAACCATGAATAAAGGGCAAAGGCAAGAAAAATTAAAAAAGCAGGGCCTACCCATATCCATCTTCCTGACATAAAAACAGATTTTCTCCCTGTCTTCGATAAAATTCCCCTCTTCTTATAGTTTCCGGCATCTTTCTCCCTCTGGGCCCTTCTTAATGCTTCATTGATATAACTCATCGTCAATTCCGTATCTGGTAAAACAAGGCCTTAGTCCTGGGGCCAACAATCCCGTCTGGAACCAGCCCAACAGACTCCTGTAGTTTCATTACAGCACGAAAGGTTAATTCATCATAATTTCCTGTTGTTTTAACAAGGTATCCTATATCTTTCAGGGTTTTCTGCACCTCCGTCACCTCCTGTCCGCTGACACCCCTTACTAAATCTGTGCTCTTGTTTTCATATGGGTAAATCCAGGATACCTTTCCTCCCCATTTATCTTTAAGGAAATCTACTGCCACATGTCTGTCTTCCCCATTTGCATCAACCAACACTGCACCATTGCCTGCCACGGAACGGATTACAAAATAGAGGGGAAATGAGACAGGTTTATGCATTTCATCACCTGAAAAACGGTTCCGGGTTTTAGATTTTGCTGAAAGCACTATAAAAGGTTTTTTAAAGATACTAAGATTTTCCGGCCCTGTATAATATGAAAAAATTACTACCTGATTACTATCTCCTCCATTATCATCTGTTGCCTTCTTTTCCTTAAAAAGCCTGAAGAGATATAGAAAACTTGATTGTTCGTCTAAAAATAATGACGCCCTTTGTATATCTTGTGAAGATTTAGAGACCATTTCATGGCGATCAAAAAAAGTTGAAATGTCATCTCTATGGGTCCATACAATAAATCCTGATACAATTATGAGTATCGCCAGGGATATTGACAAAAATGCTATCTTTTTTCCTCGCCCGTCAACGGCCCCGTATTCCGGTACTACGCTACCTTTAATATCACCAATGGCCTTCAAAACCGTTCCCTTGGATACAGCAAATTCATCCTTGGCATAGGCTACAAGCAGCGCTCTGTCACAAACTGCATTGATCCTCCTTGGATTTCCACGGGAATATTCATAAACCGCCTTGAATGCACCGTCCGTAAACCTCAGCCCCCCTTGAGCACCCCCTATTGTTAGTCTATGCTCTATATAGCCCTGCACATCCTTTTGATCAAGGGGCCTCAATTCATAACGAACCATAATTCTTTCGCTGAGTTGTCTTAGTGCCGGGGCTGCAAAAAGCTCCTTCAATTCCGGTTGACCTACAAAAACAATTTGAAGAAGTTTTTCCCTCTCAGTTTCAAGGTTAGAAAGCATTCTTATCTGTTCAAGGACTTTGTGAGATAGGTTTTGGGCCTCATCTATTAAAAGAACTGCATTTCCTCCTGAACTAAAATTTTCGAGGAGAAACTCATTAAGGCTATCGCTGTACTGTTTTCTCGATTCTAATGGTGGGCCACTATCTATCCCAAATTCCTGGTTTATTGCCGCTAATAACTCTGTATCTGATAAAAACGAATTAAGTATCAAGGCGCTTTTCGTACTATTATCTAATCTATTAAGCAAAACTCTGCATAGTGTCGTTTTGCCTGTGCCTATCCCGCCAGAAATGACAACGAAGCCCTTCCGCTCGTTAATTCCATAAAGCAGGTGGTCAAGGGCCTCTCTGTGATGATTACTTAAAAAAAGATATCGGGGATCCGGCGTTAGATTAAAAGGGTTTTCCTTAAGGCCGAAATAGGATGTGTACATGAGGTTCTCTACCTAAATTCGTAGTTTATTTTTTTCGACTTGCCCCGTCTCCTTACCTGTAATTCTACCTGAGATGCTGATTTTAGTTTTGTATATATATCCAGTACATCGTCCGGGCTCTTTATACTATTTCCATCCACCCCCTGAACTACATCACCATTCCTTAGCCCCAGTTTTGCAAAGAAAGAACCTGCCTTAATACTTGAAATTGCTAAACCGTCCGGCCGTCCATCCTTGAAATGCGGCCTTACCCTAACCTGAGATAGTAATTCATGTACGTTTTTAAAAGAATCCTCTACATCTGATTTACTTAAAACTACAGTCCCATCTTTTTCAACGGCAGCCGGTTTAGATTTTGAGGCCCGCTTCTCAGTCCTTGACGCCCTATCTTCCTCTATGGTCAGGATTTCATCACGATCTCCTACTCTCAGTACTATCTTGCCTCTGAGAATATCCTTTATTAAAGCGCCCTGAATAGTATCTCCCTCCTTGTAAAGCTCCTGCTCTTTTTTATTCTTTTCCTTAATCACTGCAACCGTGTTTTTCCGGTCACCCACCACTGTCCCTATAAGGGATATTTTTAATGAGGTATGCTCCAGGGTCTTAACGTCTATTATGTTTTCTTTATTTTTGGCTTTCTCCCCTGTGTTAGTTGATTTAAAAATATTTTTATCTATAATATCCCTGTAATAACTTACGGGGAATCTTTTATTGTGTTTCAGGTCTGATTTAAATAAAATTTCCGTACTGTCTCTTTCAATATTGCCTATCTTTGCAAACAAGATTTTGTAAAAAACATCTACACCAATAAATATAGATATAGACAGGGCAACAAGATTAAAAAAAACTTTAAAATACTTAGACATATTTATCATTCAAATAAGTTTATATTTAGGGGCTCCGATGGTCCCATAAATAGCAAATGAAATCTTTCCTTTATTTAGTTTATTTTTTAAAAGCCCAATTATCTCAAGGCCGGCGTTGTTGTTCTTGAAAAAGCCTGAAAATATTTCCACTGTCCCCTTAAGGTCAATAATGCTTCTCGAAAACTTCTTATTTATTCTTAAAAACCCGGTTATTTTACCTTTAAATAAAGGTCCTTTTAACTCAAATCGTTTAAAATCTACCTTCCTATCTTTGAGATGCATATCTATAGTAACATTATCAAGATTAATGGATTCCATTGATAAAACAGGAAACGCCAGCCCTAAACTCCCGTCCGACAATTCAAGGCTTGCCTCACCGGCACCATCCATAATGCCTTTGCCTGACCCCCTATAATTAACATATCCCCCCAAGACCCCATCTATATGCCTTCCCAATAATTCCTTCAGGTCCTTGTGGGCGCCAACGTTAATGTTGTCAAATTCAATTTTTCCGTCAAAAGGACGATGGGTACTATTTTTTTTCGTAACAACAAATCCCTTTATAGCACCTCCATAGGCAGAAGACTTAAACGTATATTTTCCCTGGCCCTTTAAATAAGACCATGCATCAGGTCTGACAATAGCAGAGTCAGCCTTAAAAAGCTTTATCCCAGGCCTCTTCTTAGTTGAAACCTCGGTTTTCCATAATCTCAAGCCAAGAGGGAACCATGGTTTTGCCCTCTCAACGGAAAAAGAAAGGTTTGCGTTTAAATTATTGGCCCTTGCCTGGATATAATTAGTCAGGACATCAGAAGGGAAACAAAAATATAATAAAACAGCCGTTAATGCCATGCAATAAAGGGCATACAAAAACCATCTTTTATTTTTAAAAAAATATTTTATCATAATTTTTATACATCCCCTTGAAGCTACTCAAAGGTTAATACCTGCAAAATAGCATCTAAGTATCCGGTTTTTTTCTTATTTTCATTAGCTGAAAAGCGTTTTACGATGACAACATTGTCTGTGGATTCAATTTTGTAAAGATAATCAATGAGTTGCTTCAATGTGACAAGCTCTAACTTTATCTCTACCAGTGACTCCTTGTATGGGTCCGGTCCTACAGATGTAGAAGGTTTCATATATTTTATATGCTCCTTTACATCAGCGTCACCGGCTGCCTTCTCAAGAAAAGAAAATAGGGTACATCCC
>CBFDCD010000075.1:0-8580 GCA_965603225.1 uncultured bacterium | reverse complement strand
TGACAGATAGACTTGGGGCCCGGCGGATTATTGCTACCTGCGCATTCATCCTGGGTTTAGGCGTCATCCTGATGGGAACGGCTGAATCCCTTTGGACCGCGTGCGTTTTTTATGCAATAGCGGGACTAGGGTCCTCAGGCATGTGGACACCCGTCATCACAGTGGTCCAGCGCTGGTTTGCTACCAATCGCAGAGGAATGGCCCTTGGAATACTATCCACGGGCTATGGGCTTGGTTTTGCCTCTATGGGAGTCGCATTTCCATGGATTGTGCACCATCTCAACTGGCGTTATTCATGGTATTTCCTTGGTGCAGGTGCACTGGTAATGGTTGCGGTAAACAGTGTGTTCTTGAGGAGCAGCCCTGAGTCGTCAGGATACCTGCCGTGGGGCCAGAAGAAATCAATCTCACGCAATGAATCGGATGAGGACATATATTCAAATAAAATTAGCCTTTCCCTAATATTCAGAGAAAAGACATTCTGGCTCATAGGTCTATCATACTCTTGCATTGCCTATAGCCTCTATGGAATCACGACTTTCATGGTTGATTATGCTCAGTATCAACTGGGATTGCCGCTTGAAAAGGCGAGTTTCCTGGCCACGATACACGGGATATGTCAAACCGTAGGAGTATTAACCATCTTACCCCTGTCCGATTATCTTGGCCGAAAAAGGACTATTATCATTTCCAATTCCTTTATTACCGCCTGCTTGATCGGAATCATCTTGACCGGAGATTCCTGGATCACATTCTATGTCTTTGTTGGCATTTTGGCTGTTTTCTATGGTGTCACCTTTCCCGTATACGGGGCCTGCGCCGGTGACTATTTTCCAAAAGAAATTATGGGAACAGTGATTGGTGCCTGGACTCTGTTCTATGGCATTGGCGCTATTTTAGTTCACTGGGTAAGCGGTGTGCTGCGCGATACAACGAATAGTTATGACCAGGCATTTATGATTAATGCCGTGATGGCAGCACTGGGAATCGTCTTTATTTGTACCGTCAAAAAGATTCGAAATTGAACTGAAACTATTGAGGTCTGGTAGTAAAATAAGGGTTAGATTTGATTTCATTTTGAGCAAGTTTCCTTAATCCTGACACTGTTATTAAAGGAAAGTCACAAAAAACAAAATCAATTATTCGGTTACTGTTATGTTGGGCAGCCGCACCGAGGGTATTTGCCTGGAGAAGGAATTACCTTTTCCTAAATGGTCAGGATAGACATGACAACAATGAAAGCCCTTCGTTTCAAGCGTGGCTTTCATTGTTGATCTCATTCCTCCGCTATTGCTCTCCTCCATACAGTTCCTTAACCTTGGCCCTATCTATGGTACCATCCTCAAGAGCAGGCAATTCTGATACAAATTCTACATACTGTGGTCTTTTAAATCTTGCTATCCGTTCTCCAACAAAATCCATAAGTTCCTTTTGTTCCATTCTGACCCCTTCCTTTAGCCGGCACACTGCCTTAATGCCTTCCTTCCATTTAGGGTCAGGAACACCAAAAACAACTGTTTTTTCTACTGAAGGATGTTCAAGTATAACCTTTTCAACCTCTGCTGGATACACATTTTCGCCTCCCGGCTTGATGAGCTCTTTCTCTGCCTTTCTTCCTGCGTAGAATAGAAATCCATCTTCGTCAAATCTTCCCTGGTCTCCAGTATGATGCCATCCTTCACGCAATGCGTACTCTGTCTCTTTCTGCAAATTCCAGTAGCCATTAAACACCATAGGCCCTTTGACCACAATCTCTCCCACATTTCCTGTCTCTACTTCCTTGTCGTATTCGTCAAAGAGGCGCACATCTGCAAGGGGTAAAGCTCTTCCAGCAGATCCAGGTCTCTCATTATACGGGGAAATCGTAACCAGCGCAGAAACCTCTGTCTGACCATACACGACAAAAAACCGTCCATCTGTAACCTTTTGAAACCGCTCTATGGTTTCAGGGCTATCCAGTCCTGCAACCACCTTTAACGAGCTGATATCTTTTCCGCTTTTCTCCTGGCTATCCAGAATTGATGCCAGTATAGGTGCAAAATCAAAAAACATTGTCACTTTTTTGTTCTGAATAAGCTCTACACCCTCCTCCGCATCAAACTTGCTCACATTAATATTCACACCGCCCGCATGAAAGGCTGTCATTGCTACAAAAAGTCCGCCTACATGGAATAGGGGAAGAATATTAAGGTGAACGTCATCCATTGAAAGATTAAATAAATAGGAAAACTGTGTTGTTGCTGAAATTAAATTCATATGGCTTACAAGTGCACCTCGTGGCCTTCCTTCAACCGCTGCGGTGTGTATTATCACAGCACCATCGCTTGAGGCCACATCTTCCTCCCTGAAATCACCATCATTATCAATTAATGTATTAAAATTCTCAAAAGAGCCTTCATTCCCAATTAAATTATAATATCTTTCTACAAAGGTAATCTTTTTCTTTATCCCTTCTATTAGTTCTTGAAACTCTCCGTCTGCAAAAAGTAATCGCGGCTCCCCATCTTTTAGGTTATTTTGTACCTCATCTGCTGAAAGTCTCCAGTTTATGGGAAGTACTATTAAACCCAGGGCGGATGCCGCACCATAAAGAAGAAAATATTCCAGGCTGTTTTTGCCCACTATGCCAATCCTGTCACCCTTCCCTAACCCTGTTTCCTGTAAACCCTTGGATAGGTGATCAACCATGTCCTTGAACTGCCCAAATGTTAATTCCCTTCCATCTTCTACCTCTAACCAGGCAGGTCGCTTGTTAAAGCACCTGGCGTTTCGTTTTATTATATCATATATTGTAAAATCATACAGGCCCATAAAATTTCCTCCAGAGATTAAGTTTGACCCCTTTTATTACAAACAAAAACAGGCCGCCAAGGTTTATACTTTAGCGGCCTGTTTTGAAATCTAAAATAACCTGTCAAAATGTCGGTTACTTATTCCCATCTTTATATCAAGATATAAGACAAGTAATAGACAACAAACATTCTCAGGGCTTGTATGTGCCAGAAAATGGAACGATCTTCGACATTCCATCCGCCGCAAATGTAAATGCGCCTTCTTCAACCGAGATGGGGAAGGCCATATCACTAATTGTTGTCCACCATTTTTCCATTGCCTGCCACATGTTTATCCCTTTGGCCTTTAGTTTATATCCACTGGTAACCCCAAGGTTCAGCAATGCTGAACGAGTAGTAATCATAGTGGTGGCCCTTAACTGGTTTGTCTTACCTGCCGGTATCCACTGGGTATCATAGCCGTTGACTGTAACCATGGCAAATTCTTTATCAAATACAATGACAAATGTGTATCCATCCAGTAAAACAGGGTATGGATTCGGGTTAGTTATATTTAAGGTAACGGCCATAGGGAGTGGTGCACCGTGATTCCCTGCCTTACCCTTAGTTGGTTTTATCTTCCCGCCATAATACCAGTACCCGTCAAACTGAGGTACATCTACCATTTCGATTTCAATTTTCGGTGCCTTAAAGTTAGCCGCTGTTGGCTTTACCTGCATACCGGCACAGGAAACAAACATGACTCCCATACCAAAAATAAGCGCCGTCAATAGCACAATAGTCTTCTTATTCATAGTATTCCTCCTATTAAAATTCAGGGCTATGTTAACCATCTTTTCCTTCTTTTATAATGCTTTACATCGGCAAAGCTCTTTTTCTTTCCTTTATCGGAAAGCCCAAGGTAAAAGTCTTTAATATCTTCATTTTCCTTAAGTTTCTCAGATGTATCGTCCATTACAATCCGCCCGTTTTCCAGTACATAGGCATATGGCGCAACATTCAATGCCAGTTTAACATTCTGCTCAACTAAAAGTATTGATATTTTCTCCTCCTTGTTAAGTTTGGTAAGGATATTAAATATCTCGTGTATAAGCATAGGTGCAAGCCCCATAGACGGCTCGTCTAAAAGCACCAACTTGGGCTCGGTCATAAGTGCCCTTCCAACTACTGCCATCTGCTGCTCTCCACCACTGACAAATCCTGCAGTTTCAGATCTTTTCTGCCTTAGTCTGGGAAAATAATGGTAAACCAGCTCTAATCCATCTTTAACTGTTCCTGTCTTTCTTAAATGGGCCCCAACCTTCAGGTTTTCCTCAACAGTCAGGTGTTCAAAGACGCGTCTACCCTCAATTACCTGGATTATGCCCATCTTTGCAATTTCCACGGCAGTCTTTTTATGAATCCTAACGCCTTCAAACTCGATAGCCCCATCAGTAACCTCTCCGACCTCAACCTTAAGGAGACCGGAAATAGATTTAAGCGTCGTGCTTTTTCCTGCCCCATTGGCGCCTAAAAGAGCAACTATACCACCTCTCGGGATCTCTATGGAGACTCCCTTGAGCACAAGGATCACCTCATGGTATTTTACCTCAATATTATTAATACGTAATATTTTATCTGTTTCTTCCAAGGGCCCTCCCTCCAATTTTCATGTCTTGCATTTCGAAATCCGCATTACAAATTCCAAAATTGATTGATTACCATCCGTGCCATTCAGAGGCCCATTTTTTCGGCCACCGTGCTTTTAAGTCAACAAATTCCACTTCTTGAAATTTTCCGTTTTTATATTCCTGGACCAGGCACGCAGATGCCGCTCGATGGTCAGTAGCTGTATACGTAACATCACCGGCGCCTAAGCCAATATGAAAATTTCTCATGGTTTCAAAACCCTTTTTCATGATGCCAGGTCCTGTTAAATCGCCTGCCTTGTCTGCACGCTTCATTGCCTCCCACAGAACTAATGCATCACCCCATGCCTGCGGAGTCCTGTTCAAACGTTTCTCTGCCGGTATTCCAGGGTTATATTTCTTGGCATACTCTACAACCTTATCCATGTTATCAGATTCCTGGCCAAAAAACTTGATAGGTGTTGCGCCCATGACAGTAAGTGCATCTTTAGCACTCATCGCATCCCCTGCGAGGCGTGGGAGATTTTCATCCATTCCCCAGTTATTTGCTATATGTGCAGCACTCAATCCCAGGGCATAGCAATCTCTGATGGTAGCAGAGACGGACATGGTTGTATTGCCGTGCCATACAACATCCGGATTAAATTTTTTCATTGCCATAACCTGGCTCTTAGTATCAATGGCAAAGAGGCTAACGTCCTGGTCAGGACCTACCTCAACGCCAAGCAATGTTGCCTGATCTTTAATGGCGTTTATCGGCGCGCTCGCATAAGGAGACGCAAACATATACGAGCATACGAGCCTTGGCTTTCTCTTTCCGTAATCAGCATCTTTGGGCCATTTTTTATCAAACCACGCAGTAAGGCATGCCCTTGCATTAGTAGAGTAATCCGAGGAAAAGAAAAGGTTATATGCCGTTCCTATATGTTTTCTTCCTTTCTTGTCTACCCAGTCTACGGGTCGTGTCAGGTGAGCGGAATATGAGGCGGATACATATGGTATTTTATCCTTGTTAACCGTAGGAGAAAGTGCCTCAGTGTCACCTGTTCCCCATCCCATTATAGCGATGGATTTCATTCTTTTAACGAGTTTATATTTGGTCAGGGCCTCAGGTATACGATAGCCATAATCAAACCAGGTATATTTTATCTTCTTTCCATTTACGCCACCTGCATCATTTATATAATGGAATGCCTCGGCCATTCCTATGGCATAGTCTTTACCCACATCCGAGGTTGCGCCCGTTGTATCCATAAGACCGCCTATCCTTATTGTCTTGGCAAGGCCTATAGAGGACAGTCCAAACAAGAATGCAAAGGCGACAACAAATATCAATACTTTTTTCATTTTCATAGTGTTCCCCCTTTTTAAAAAAAACATGCTTCAGCTAACGATAATTACGATTACTCCCTTAATTTTTTTATATTCACCTCCCCTCTACTTTTAGTTCTGTCGTCATCCAATTGAGCAGTAAAGCTTTCTGCAATCACCCGGTGTACCACCCAACTATTCAACTTTATCCCTAATAAGAGAACGGCCAAAGATTAAAATAATTCTTTATCTGCCACCATCGGTACGAAATTCCCCTTGGCTCATAGATCAAAAATGCGCATATTGCAAGGCCAAAGGCAGCGTCCTTGATAAATGCAAAGTTAATAAGAACCTTTGGGTAATATTCAGCAAGGGGTATGGCCGCCATCTGCAACAGTTCCATTATTACTACCATAAATATGGACCCAAAAATGGCCCCATCAATCCCTCCTCCGCCGATGAGTATTACACCTACCAGCCAAAGAGACCAGAACCATGGAAAATGCTCAGGGCTCAAGGCCGCACAGTTGCTTACCCAGAATGCCCCGGCAATACCTCCCATAAACCCTGCGACAAAAAAATTTAAGAGCTTATACCATACAATATTAATACCGAGCGTCTCCGCGGCAATATCATTATCCCTGATTGCAATCCAGGCCCTTCCCACCCTGCTTCTCAACAAATTAGCCATAACTATAACTGTAAGCGTCAAAAGGACTATCATTAAAAAATATACCTTAATGTCCGTGTCTATGATCCATGGACCAATCTTAATAGTGCCGGGCGGAAGGGAAAAGGCCTGGCCTCGGCCACCAATTCTGCTTACATACTGGGTCAGTATAAAATCAACGGTAATAAACTGTGCAGCCATGGTGGTAAGGATAAGATAAAAACCCTTTACCCTTGCCGAAGGGAGACCAAAAACCACGCTCCAGAGTCCGGCGACAATGCCGGCTATAATTATACTTATAGGGTAGGCAATACCCCAATCAAGGGCAAACTGAGGCCATGGAAATCTCAGGATTAAAAGGGTGCTTGTATAGGCTCCCACAGCAATAAAGGCAGCATGGCCCAATGTTATCAGTCCTGCATACCCTATAAGAAGCTGAACACCCAGTGCACCAAGTGCAGTGTATCCTATCATATTGGCTACACCCAGCCAGTATTCATCGATAATGATCTCATGTTTTGCAAACAAGGGTAATATGATAAATACGATAAGCAAAAGAAATAGCATTTTCCCCTTTATTAAATTGCTCTGCCACCAGCCCTGATCCTCAGCGTAGTTCTGATGATAATCGCCACAAGGAAGCCAAACTCTTGTCATAAACTAATCTCCTTCAATTGAAAATTGACAATCGAAAATTGAAAATTCAATGCTACATCCTCTCGATCTTTTCCCAGCCCCAGAAACCATAAGGCATAAACAGCAAGAAAATTGCCATAAAAGCAAAGGGGAATATCTCCTTAACACCTCCCGGGAAAAATCCGTCTAAGTAAGTGCCGGCAAAATTCTGTAAAATACCAATAGTAATTCCCCCAACTACTGCGCCGGGAATTGAATTAAGGCCACCTAAAACTACAGCAGGCAAAACCAACAACCCCAAGTAGCCAACAGATATATTAATCCCGTTGATATTTCCTAAAAGCGCGCCTCCAACACCGGCCGACATAAAGGCAATTGCCCAGGCTGCTGCATATACAAATCTGGCGCTTACCCCTAATGACAGGGCTGCCGTCTCATCGTCCGCTGTTGCCTGCATGGAAAGACCCCAGCGGGTATATTTAAAAAAGGCGACAAACACGAGAAAAAGCACAATTGCCAAAATAAATGACCAGAAATAAACGGTCGAAATCTTTAAAAACCCGATAGTAAAAGGCTTAAGGGAAAATATTGCCGGAGTAAACACCCTTGTGTCCGTGCCCCATATAAACTCAATTGTTCCCTTAAAGAAAAAGGAAAGCCCAACAGTGACCATGATAACGGCTAAAATCGGTTCTCCAATCAATCTATCCAGAAAAATCCTTTCCACAAAAATACCAAGAAAAACACCTATGATAAGGGTACATACTATACTTAATATAAATGGCACACCCATTGTATAAAAAGTCATGGTAACATATGCGCCTATAAGGGTTAACTCTCCCATGGCAAGGTTCAGCACCCCTGAGCATTTATAGATCAGCACCCAGCCAAGCGCAACAAGCGCATATATACCTCCAACCATAATACCTGTCGTCAGGGTCATCAAAAATAATTCCATTACAATCCTCCAAGTTAGTTCTTTTTTGGCTCATAGCTCATAGTGGAGATTTAGGTTATTTCTAAGAGTCTTAATCGATGAGCTGGAAGCTAAATCTTTATTTCCTGAATCCTCAAATCCGTCTTAATGGGCTGTTCCCTTCCGTCCTCATATGTTATGGTCATATCTAAGTGAACAGTGTCTGTATCCTCATAAAGGTTCTCTACTATATCCTTGTACCTTTCCGCCATAAAACCCCTTCTGAGTTTACTGGTCCTTGTTAACTCATCATCATCCGCATCAAATGCCTTAAAGAGATTGACAAATTTTTTTATTTTTGCTTGCTCAGGAAGGCTCTTATTTGCCTCTTCAATTTGCTCCTGGATTAGATTGTAGACCTTTTCATCCTGCGATAGTTCCGGGTAGCTCGTGTAATTAATCTTATGTTCATCGGCCCACTTGCCGACAACTGAATAATCTATACACATGACAGCTGTTACATAGGGAAGTTTATCCCCTACGACCCATGCATCCTGAACATGAGGGCTAAATTTGAGCCTGCTTTCCAGATATTGAGGCGCAAAAGGTTTGCCATCATTAAGCACC
>CBFDCD010000074.1:0-8650 GCA_965603225.1 uncultured bacterium | reverse complement strand
GAGCGAAGAGGAAGCGGGAAAATTTGATATTAGTACAGCCACAAAGTCACAAAGATACTAAGGCTCTTTTCCGTCATTCCGTCCCGGATCGGGGTCCGGGATGACGGCCAAGCCGGAATCCAGTCTTTTCAAGCAGTTGCAGACCACCTGGACTCCGGTTTCCATCGGAGTGACGACTTTTTACGAATGCATCAATGCTTAACTACTAATACCTGACCAGGAAAGATAGTGCTTCGAGGCGTCAGGTTATTTAGACTTAGGAATTCAGAAAGGCTCATTTGATGTTTTCTGGCAATCTCCCAGAGAGAGTCTCCCTTTAACACCTTATATTTAACTGTTTTTATATTGTCAAAGGGCAAAAACCTATGAGGAATTAAAAGGACCTGACCTATCCTGAGGTGTTTATTGTTAAGTCTATTTGAGGCCCTGATAGTATTGACAGTGGTTCCGAATTTCCTGGCAATTTTCCAGAGAGAATCCCCTTTTTTAACTATATACTCTGATTTTTTTTTGCTACCTAAGCTAACGGGCAACGGTTGTTTTTTTCCAGGAGAAACAGATTTCTTTCCTGAAGGTATCTTGAGTCTCTGATTTGCCTTAATTGAATGCCTGCTCTTTATTCTGTTTATTGCCATAATAGCGTTAACACTTGTCCCGTATCTTCTGGCAATCACGGATAGGGACTCTCCCTTTCTCACCTTGTGTAAGGCATACTGAGATATAGGAGGATGCCAGACAGGCATATCGTCTAACTTTGAGAGAAGCTCAACACCTTTTCCTTTGGGCATTTTAAAAACAAAAGGCCTGTCAGGTGTATAATCATGCCTCAGTGATGGATTTATATTCCATAATTTTTTATACGAGATTTTAAGCTCCATTGATACGGTCTTAAGGCTCACCTGCTTGTTGATTGTTATTTTATCAACCTCAATCTCCTTTTCTACATCACCAAGGGTAAAACCATGGGCCTCGGGATCATTTAAAATATGTAAAACAGCCAGAAATTTTGGCACATAAAAGGCTGTTTCTGATGGAAGTTTTTTGTAGAGATCCCAAAAATTATCCAGGTAATTTATTTTTTGAGTTTTAATGCATCTTAAAACCCTCCATTCTCCACAATTATATGCAGCTAAAGCTGTGGTCCAGTCACCAAATATTTGATGTAATTCTTTTAAATAGGCAATGGCAGCAGTAGTAGATTTTTCTGGATCCATTCTATCATCTATCCACCTATCTCTCTCTAAACCAAATTTGTATCCTGTTGAAGCAATAAACTGCCATAACCCAAGTGCCCTTGCCTTTGAGAGGGCCCTTAGCTTAAATCCGCTTTCAATCAGGGGTATCCACGAAAGCTCAGTGGGCAGGCCGGCCTCTTTAAGCGTCTTTACAATAAACGGTCTATATCTCCCTGATCTATGATAAGAGTCAAGGAAAAATTTCCGATCTTTACCTTTAAAAAGTGATAATGCCCTTTCCACATGTTTATTCATCACCAGAGGGATTGCTTTATTATATCCATTTGCCACTGTGATTCTTGATGCATAGACCTCTATAATTCGTTTGGATATAGAAAAACGCAGATCTTCCCTTTGTTGAAGTAAATCTGGGTTTTTTTCCGCATTAATCTCTAATATTAGAGAGTAGGCCTGATCCAGTGCAGTAATAGCATTTTCAATGTCTCCCTGTTCCCAAAAATCGTTTGATGCCCTGCAAAATTCCAGCGCAGTGTCAAGCATTTCCTGGACAGATTTTTTTTGCTCTTTAGATGCTTTTATTTTTTCTTCTGGGGAATCAGGTGAAGGCTTTAACTTCTCTTCTGCAATCTTTTCAGGAGGAGGTGCCTTTGGTTTTTCATTTTTTAGGAATTTCACCTGATCCTTTTCTTTTTTATGATCTACAGTGGCAGGGTCAATTTTTTCTTCAGATATAACAATCTGCTTATGTGGTAGTTTATTGAGAGCTTGCATGTGTAACATATCAGTAATGCAGCCAGAAGCCAGTATGGGGATGAGAATGAAAAGAAGGGTTTTAAAATTTATCGATTTAGAGTTATCCTTGTTTTTTTTATTATATTTTGTCATAAAATTAATGGTGGGTTTGCACCTGAAACCCTTATCCAACGGTTTGAATTTTTATTGTTTTGCCTGGTTTGCTACTGCATCAGCAGCTTTTTTGGCCATTTCCGGATCCCCTAAATAATAGTGATTGAGTGGCCTCAGGTTATCATCTAATTCATATACAAGTGGGATACCTGTTGGTATATTGAGACCAACAATTTCTTCCTTTGACATATTGTCAAGGTACATTACCAGAGCCCTTATGCTATTTCCATGGGCTGAGATCAAAACCTTGTCACCTTTTTTTATACTCGATTTAATTGTTTTTTGCCAGTAAGGTAGAAAACGATCAACGGTGTCCTTCAAGCATTCTGATTCGGGGATATCCTTTTTTGCGAGTTTTTCGTATTTTTTGTCTTTTCCCGGGTACCTGCTGTCATCTACAGACAGTGAAGGTGGTTTTATATCATAGCTGCGCCTCCACACAAGAACCTGATCCGCTCCGTGTTTGGCGGCAATTTCTGATTTGTTAAGTCCCTGGAGGGCACCATAATGTCTTTCATTGAGCCTCCAGGACCTGTATACAGGGATCCACATTAGATCCATTTCTTCCAGAACAATCCACAGCGTCTTAATCGACCTCTTGAGGACAGAGGTGTATGCGCAATCAAATGTATAATTTTCATTTATAAGCTCCTTTGCTGCATGCCTTGCCTCTTTAACACCGGTTTCTGAAAGATCCACATCTGTCCACCCTGTAAACCTGTTCTCCAGATTCCATATGCTTTGACCATGTCGGATAAGCACTAATTTAATCATAATATGACTCCTGCTTAAACATGAAATAATTCGCTCATCGCCAAAAACTCGGCTGAAAGGCCTCAAACTTGCCCGCCAACGCGAGCCTGAGCTCGTTCAGGCGAAGCGGTCGGTCGGTGTGGTGATTGTACCGCTCAGCGTTTAATAAATCTCTTTCCAAAAGCGGCCACAATCGCTCGCAAAAGAATTTTTACGGATTTGTCAAGATTACAAATGCAAACCATTATATAGATATCAGTAACGTTTATATAATAAAAAGGTCAATAAATCTATTTTAACTTGTAGGTTTCCTCCATTAATAACATTGCAGAGAATCTCCTGGGTATGTTGCTTCTAAAAAAATAAACATGTACACATGTTTTAAATTATCACCCTATTTTTACTTATCGTTTATCATGTTTAAATGAAATCAGTCTTTTTTCCAAGGTATTTTTAAAAATATTTCGATATTTTTTAATGTGTCGTAGAATTCAATATATAAATAGTAAAAACCGTGCTTTTTTCTTTGCAATAATAGTATCCATGTTTATATTTTATTGGATAAGTTAATTAGTTGGGCGGTAACAAGTAAGGCTTTATTAGTGTTCTACCTGAATAGAGAGGTACTTACAATAGTTTATATTACAGGGCTTGTACGATTCTAAAATTTATTTTTTGTATACTTCACGGCTTTATGTGATAATGGTTTAACATTTTTCTAAAAAAAACAAAAACTTAAACGAAAGGAGGCATATAATGTTAGTAAGGGATGTTATGACAATGAATGTTGTATCTGTTACAGGGAATACTTCAATAGCAGATGCAAAGAAGATTATGGATGCCCACAAAATTCGCCGTTTGCCTGTAGTAGACAAGGGGAAACTGATAGGTGTTGTTACTGAACACAGGTTAGAGGCTTATACGCCTTCTAAGGCGACTTCTCTTAGCGTTTGGGAGATTGGCTATCTTCTTGGAAACACATCAGTAAAAGATATTATGGAAAAAAATATAGTTACTGTATCGCCGGAAATGACTGTTGAAAAATCGCTTGCATTAGCTCAGGAAAAAAAGGTTGGCGCATTGCTTGTAGTGGAAAATGGACAGTTGGTGGGGATTGTAACTACAAATGATTTTTTCTATAAGGTTGCCAACCCTACTCTCGGTATAGGTATGCCAGGCACAAGGGTTGAGGTTATGGGTGACCCGGATAAAAAAATTCTCCAGGATATCTGCCAGGCAACATCGGTAAAAGGTATGAATATCTTAACCCTTCACATGATCGTTTCTACAGAAACAAGCAAAAGGGACATAGTTGTTCATGTAGACACTGACAACGTTAAGGAGATGATAGAAGAATTAAAGGGCAAGGGCTACGAGGTTAACGTAAGAAATAGATAGCAAGGAGAGAATTCACAATTGAAAAAAACTGGCGGAAGTGCATGGGAATCGAACCCACCTGCCAGGGTATTAGCCCAGCACGCCGGATTTGAAGTCCGGGAGCCCCACCAGCGAGCTTTCCACTTCCAATGTCAAGCTTATATCAACTATTTATTTATATGTCAAAGGGGTAAAATGTAATAATAGTAAAAGTAAATAGTAAACAACTCGTATCAGCTCAATGAATGGTTACTGCCATTAATTGAGCTGATCAAAATTACCTACCTTGGAGATTAAACAGCAGATTACCCTCATGTATTTAACAATTCGTCGCCATATTTTTCTATAAAGATGTCAAGATCTTTTTGCCAGGAAGGCATTATATTGAACCCCTCAATTTTTAATTGTCTGTTTTCAAGTATAGAATTCATAGGCCTTTCTGCAGGTCGAGGGTAATCCTTAGTTGAACAAGGTAAAAGAGGGGTCTTGATCTCCATTTTATCAAAAAGATACTTCACCCATTCATACCTACTGCAATATCCTTCTGAGGTTGCGTGATATGTGCCCTCCTTTTTGTTATCTATTAAAGTTTTTATCTGCAAAGCCAGGCGATGAACCCATGTCGGCGAACCAAGCTGATCATCTACCACTTTTATGGGCTCTCTGTTTTTTTGAAGTGCAACCCTAATAATATCCTTTAAGAAATTTTTGCCCTGAATGCTATAAAACCAGCCTGCTCTAATGATAATGTATCTCCTTGAATTTTGTTTCACTGCCATCTCACTTTCCATCTTAGTGAGCCCATAGAAAGAAAGTGGTGCCATAGGGTCGTCTTCAAAGTATGGTTGTGGTAGTTTTTTCTTGCCGCTGAATACAAAATTGGAAGAGATATGAATAATAAATTTTTCATATCTGGATGCAACTTGGGCCAAATTTCTAGTACCTTCAACATTTATTCTTTCAGATACTTTTTTTTCTATTTCGCAATCGTCTACTCTGGTAAAACCCGCACAGTTAAGAACAATATCTGGAGATAATTGATTCATCCCTATTGTTACTTGATCCCAGTTTGTAATATCAAACTCATCTTTTTTTGGGGCAATGATTTCATAGTCATCCTTTAAGATGGCCTCACATTCGCTTCCAAGCATTCCACTTGAGCCCGTTAACAGAATTTTCATTTCTCCAAATCCTCCAGGCCATATTTCATTTTTAATCCTTTAATTTTGATGGTCCCGTAAAAAGTCCTTTTCCTCGCTCATGCTGCCCGTTTTGGGATTCATAAGATACTTCGCTAAATTTCAAAAACTCGGCATAGGGCCTCAAATTTACCCGACGTATTTTTGGGCAGTTTGTCCCGCTTCATCGGGATTAACGCTCAGTATTCCATGAATCTATTTCCAAAAGCGGCCAAAATCGCTCGCAAAAGACTTTTTACGAGTTTGTTAATATTGATAGTTTAATAAAAATAAGAATTTTAAGAAAACATATCATTGTATGAACATTGCTCGCATATAATAAGTAAGTGTATTATGTGTTATGGTCATCAAAAAAAAATAGCAATTTCATCACATGAATAGTGTTCGTTATTTCATTTTAATATAGTAAATATTACTATTTTATTAATTTCTGTAATAATATAATCATAAAAATTATATTTACCAGCAATAAACACTAAATAATTATCCATACATTATGGCTATAGGGACATTAATTTTCACCATATATTGCGTGTGGTACGCGAAAAATGAAACACAACTGTTCTCTCTGTGGATATTGAGTAAATAATAACTTAAGTTCGGGAGATAAATGGAATGTGCAAGAAGGTAATCCTTAACAGTGAAAATTGAAACTGTTAGGGGAAATATATTACCTTACATATGATTGTTTAGAAAAAAGTTGCACGCGAAAAGTATAGATATTGTGTAGGTGTCTACTTGGATATGTCATATAGGAATATTTAATGTTCTTACCTTTCAATTTTTTCTATTTTATCAAATATGATAAATTAGATAGTAAAGTTAATCCAAGAACAAATATCATAATTCCAAATAGGCTTATGACCCGGTCACTGTCACGGTTAAAGCACTAATTTATAAGTGCTTTAATTTGATTTAAGTGGGTATCCAGTTTACTCAACCGACTACCGTATGTTGTTGTTGGCCACCTCTACTCTTTTGAGACGCGGCACCGGTGCACATTGTTGAGGCCATCTAAGCTTCGAAATATAAGCAAGGTAGGCCTTTTCAGTGTAAACCATTCATCAAATTCCTGTAACGTCCCAGGATAGTCAACGCTACAAACTGGATGCCTTCGCTCTTCCATCGGTGTATACAAAATGTTGTGGCTGGTTGAGCTAACTGGATACCCACTTTGATTTATTGGCCCTAAAATAAAGTATAGTCCCTTTAAAAGGGCAATTAAGCTTAATATGAGGGATATCCAGAATATTTTTGAAGTAAAAAAGGCACCTCCTATGAAAATTATGCCAAACATAACAGGTACGATGGCCAGGATACTCACTTTTTGTATGAAAAATATGTTCCTAAAAACGTCCATTGTCCAATCAGTGCAAAGAATTGCCGAGACACCTGTAATAATCCACAAATATAGCTACTGCATATAAGGCTATTATCACAATGCCCCCCTAAAGCTATGCGTTAAAAACCCTTAGATTCTCTATGGTTCCGCCTCCAAACTCCTTCATTGTGTAAGCTGCAATGTTTAGTCCCTCTTCAAGGTATTCTGATTTAATGCCTGGGATAGCATAGGCATAGAAAAGCACATTTTTAGTACTTTCCTTCACGCGGGTTTTTTCATCTGCCCCTTGACAAAGAATGCAAACTATCTCTTTATCATCCCTCAAAACAATTTCTTTTTCTTTGGTAATAAGCTTTCTATTGCCCATGCCAAGGCAAATTTCCCCTTCCTCTGCCAAGTCAAGCGTTAAATCTCCGTCAAAGCAATCATAATCCGTTACAGCAACTAAAATACCTGAGCACATCTCAGACATAAAATGAGCATCTACCATAAGATTATATCTTGGAAATCCACTGTTAATTGTCCTTTTTAAATGGGTCTTTAAAGGGCATTTATGACCAAAACTTTGAAAAAATTGCTCATACATTGCTACTCTATGGCTAATCTCAGCAAGTCTCTCACGCCTTCTCATGTTTCTCAAATATTTTCTTTTATATGCGTCAAATCCCTGCGGGTTTATAAAATTCCGGCTATTAGAGATCAAGGTTAGAGCAAAACCTACCCCTGGATATTTATTAGTATATGCAGGAGATAGAGTGAGAGCTGGAAACATATTGTATTTTCATATTAAAGGTTGAAGAAATTTATTTTTTTATTTAATATACAAAAAATTTATTGTTCGGTCAAGATGAAGCTCAATTGCATGAATTCTACAGACCCGATTATTACTAAGCTTATGGGCATTGTTTCTGTAGAATAATTTTTACCTTTTATTTTCCTTGCTAAAAATAGATTTCTTGTTGTAGTATATCTCACGCTGTTTTATGCGGTGTTTTTAGTCAACAGACATTAAAGATGTTCCGGCCTTTAATGCTTTACGAACTGTGATTTTAAAGCGATTGCCTTGAGGTGATCTAATAAATTTAACCATTTAAATTAGAAGGAGGTAAAAACGATGAAATTATTAAAGGCAAGTTTAATGGTGCTTATTTTGGCAATGTTTACCATGGTCGGTATGGCTCAGGCAGGAACCCTCGACGAAGTTCGGTCAAAAGGGTTTGTGCAGATAGGAGTAAACGGCGGTGTTTTTGGCTTTAGCATGCCTGATAAAAAAGGAATATGGAAAGGTCTTGACGCGGATACAGGTCGCGCCATTGCTGCTGCTGTATTCGGTGATGCCAATAAGATAAAATTTGTTGCTCTTACGTCTCAGCAGCGTTTAACAGCTCTTCAGTCAAAAGAAATTGATGTTCTTTGCCGCAATACCACGCAAACCCTGACTCGTGAAACCAAGGCTGGAGTAAATTTTTGTCATGTGAACTTCTATGATGGTCAGGGCTTCCTGGTGCCAAAAAAACTGGGTATTAAGAACGCCAAGGAGCTTGACGGAGCCACCATATGCGTTTTGCCTGGAACCACGACCGAGATGAATGCCGCGGATTTTTTCAGGCAGCATAACATGAAGTGGAAACCGGTCGTGATTGAGCAGACTACAGAGCTTAACAAGGCTTTCTTTGCAGGTCGATGTGACTGCCTGACCTCAGATGCCTCGCAATTGGCTGCCCACCGGTCTGTGGCAATTAATCCGGATGATTATGTCCTCTTACCAGAAATCATTTCCAAAGAGCCTCTCTGCCCGGTGGTCCGTCACGGGGATGACCAATGGTATGATATTGTCAACTGGACAGTTATGGCCCTCATACAGGCTGAAGAATTCG
>CBFDCD010000073.1:0-8806 GCA_965603225.1 uncultured bacterium | reverse complement strand
TCAACGGAAAACTCGTCTTGCAGAACCGGCAATACTGGTTGAGTGACGTAGATGTTTGTGAATGAGGCGGATACCAGCGCAAAGACAATGAATTGCAGACCAAAATAGGAACGGTCAGACATTTTTTCTACAATTGCTGTGGGTGATGACAAAATGGTGGTACCGGCACATGCTGTTACTTTTTAACTCCTATTTTTGTTTACAGGGTTTTTTCCTGGGCTGTTCACCCCGAACAGCGGAAAATCAGCCACCGCAGACCTTTACTAACGTAATCTGACCGGAAACGAGAACTCTTTTGTGTTCGGCAGCATTCACTTATTCGAGGGCAGACCTCTATTATTAGTTTAAATGTATTATAGCAATACACTACAATCGATTACTATGTAATAGGTATCATTCAATGTGGTATCTTATTTAATAATTTTCTCACATTTTTTTTCGAAATTATCATGAAAAGTTTAAAAGATGTCAAGGAAGAAACAGCTCTTAAGAATATGATAAAAGACCTACAAGTAATTATATTGATTTCTCGACAACAAAAGTATAGTCAAGCATTTTAGCCAATTTTCCCCCATATCCATTATTTTCTTCTCTGCATAAAAACAATTACGGTAAATTTTTTCTTGACAGCACCTAATTTTCATATTAAATACCATATTTGGTAATTAAAGTAACATATATGGTATTTCAATATGGGAGAAAAAAACTTAAATCATTCTCCGGCTGTTGGCCGGGCCCTTGATGTAATTGACCTTTTGGCGCTCAGCAAGATTGATTTATCCCTTTCCGAGATACTGGAAAGACTTGCTATTCCACGACAATCCCTTATTAGAATCCTGAATACGCTGTGCGACAGGAAAATACTGGAAAAAGGGGAGCAGAGGGGTGTTTACAGGTTAGGCATGAGACTCCTCCATATAGGGAATAAGCTGCAGGACAAGATTACACTCCGTTCCGTAGCCTTGCCGTTCATACAGAAATTAGCAGAGACAACCCATAAAACCATTGAACTTTCGACCCTTGACAGGGACCAGCTTATCCTGATCGAACAGATTGAAGGGAGCGAAGGTGTTCGCCTGTATTCAAGGATTGGAAGTGTTTACCCCTATTTTCATGCCGTTGCCGCAGGTAAAATTTATCTTGCCCACATGACAGAGGAAAAAAGAAGAAATGTGCTGGAAAAAATAGGCCTGCCTGCTGTTACTAACTTTACCACCACTGATATCAGCAAATTGGAAAAAGAGCTCAATACAGTTATTAAAAATGGTTATGCATTTGAGAACCAAGAACTAAGAAAGGGAGTCAGGAGGGTAGTTGCACCAATATATAATTTCCGCAATCATTTAGCGGGATGTGTCGGTATTGCTGCCACCGTGCTAAGCTTTGAGTTAGACGATAGAGACTATCTGGGCAAGACTGTCAAAGACGTTGCAGCAGAAATTTCTTACGATATGGGTAAAAGATAAAGGTGTGAATACAGGGCAGGTAATTGTTTATGTCTAAGCTTCGGTAACCAATCAGCCACTAAGAAGTCACGTCACGAAGAGTATGAAATTATCTCTTGATGCCCCTTTTTAATCGTTTATTGCGCATACTCTCACACAAAAAAGTGGGTAATGTAAAGTCAAAGACTTTACCTTTTTAGACGAGAGGTGAATACTTGTATATATTCTTTGTGTCATAGTGCCTTTGTGGCTATCAGAACAGTACCATTTCGTTATTTAAAAATAGTTAAAATACTACCATGGGTTTATTGTAGGAGAAAAAAGAATGAATAGTCCTAAAAAGATTACTACTGATATAGATATCAGATTTAAAGATATTGACTTAATGGGTCACGTAAATAATGCTGTCTTTTTTACCTATTTTGAAGAGGGCAGAAAGGCGTTTTTCCACACCTTATTTAATATGGCGGAGCCTGGGGATTTTAATTTTATAATAGGGCATGTTAGCTGTGACTTTCTTAGGCCTGTAAAGCTGAATAACTCTGTAAGTGTTCAATTATGGATCAGTGAAGCAGGCGGAAAAAAATTTGGCATTAAATACATTGTGGCTGACAAAAACGATGAATCTATTGTCTATGCAAAAGGGTATTCAGTACAGGTCTTTTTTGATTATAAGAAAAATAAATCAGTCCCTATGCCTAAGACCTTTCTTGAAAAAATATCAGACTATAAAGAACAGTAACTTAAAGTATGGTCAATAGATGAAAAAATTTTTTTACCCTGCCAGTATAGCAGTTTTCGGGGTTGCAGATAATCCAAGAAACCTGGCCAAAAATATCATATCAAATTGTCAGAATATGGGGTTTAGCGGTAAATTTTACCCGGTTGGAAGAAAGCCCGGCAATGTCTATGGAATAGATATTATCGATAACCCAAAGTCCCTGCCTGAGGGAATTGATTTAGCTGTAATACTTGTGCCTGCAAGGTATGTGGCTGAAACAATTGAAATCTGCGGACAGAAGGGAATTCTCCACGTAATTATCTCTACAGGCGGATTTAGGGAATACAGTGAGGAAAGCAGCGATACAGAAAAAGACGTCCTGCTTATGGCAAAAAAATATGGCATTCGATTCATTGGCCCAAATTGCATTGGGATTATATGCACTGACTCTAAAATCTGCACACCCTTTAATCCCATGCAGTCCGGAAAATTTAAGAAGGGCACCGCAAGCCTGATTATTCAAAGCGGCGGGGTAACCACACAATCCGCATATCACTTTTCCGACGAACATATGGGATTTTCAAAAATAATCAGTGCAGGCAACAAATTAAATATAGACGAAATAGATTTAATAAAATACCTGATAGATGATGAGGACACCGAACAAATTCATTTATATTTAGAGAGCATTGAAGACGGTAGGGAATTAATGAGGCTGGCTAAAGACTCAAAAAAACCTGTTATAATATTTAAATCCAATGTCAGTCATGCCGCTTCACAGGTGGCCAAATCCCATACAGCAGCTCTTTCCAATAATGATCAGATTGTGGATGGGGCTTTTAAACAGGCAGGTATTATTCGAGCAAAAGACATACAAGACCAGACTATAGCTTCACGTGCTCTTAAACTCCCGCCTCTGAAAGGCAATCGATTGGTAGCCATATCTCTTTCAGGCGGGTTTTCTGTAATTCTTGGTGATGCATGTGAAAAATATGGTTTCGAGTGCCCTGCCCTGCCAAGGGAACTCATGGATCAGATTGAAAGCTTTCGCCGTGGTGGGGTAATCCGTATGTCAAACCCCATGGACTTCGGTGATATCCACGACATAAAGGCCCTTATATTTACCCTTGAGCACTGTCTTGCCCTTGATTACATTGACGGTCTTATCCTTTCCTTCATGTATGAACCTGAGATGGTTAAAATGTTTGGAGATGGAATCGGAAATCCCAGGCAGATACTAAGATTCTTAAAAAAAATTTGTCAAGAAAGCAATAAACCAATTGCACTCAGCTTCTTTTCTGAAAGGCAGCATATTGAAGTGTTTAAAACAATAAATACCTTTCCGGTCTTTAACGACTCAGTCGAGAGCGTCCGCGCCCTTTGGATGCTCCGAGAATACTGGAGGGCAAGAAGCGTTTAAGAAGGGCTAAAATAATATGGCCAAAAGTTTTCGAAGGAGGATCAATGGATCGTCTTACAGCAAATATGCATGTTCTTTTTAACCCAAAGTCAGTTGCAGTTATAGGCGCCTCAGATAATATGAATAAATTAGGTTTTCATGTTATGAAAAGCCTGACTAATGGAAAATTTCCGGGAAAAATTATCCCTATAAACCCAGGTTCAAATAAGGTTATGGGCATAAATGCATACCCGTCCATTAAGGATTATAAAGGCCGGATAGATCAGGCGATTGTAGTTTTACCGGCCAAATTAATACCCGACATATTCCAGGAATGTGTGGATAAGGGTATAAAGGGCATTGTCTTGATTACTGCAGGTTTCAGGGAGATTGACGATCCTGCCGGGGCAAATCTTCATGAAAAAACAGCAGATATTGTTAATATTGCAGGCATACCGGTTATAGGCCCTAATACTTTTGGCATGATCAACCTCAATGGAAATCTTAATGCCTCTTTTACGCCGGAGTTCTCCAATCTCAGAAAAGGCAATATATGTCTTGTAAGTCAGAGCGGAGGAATATCACATCTGCTTGCATTTATGGCTATGGAGTTGAATGTGGGATTCAGCAAGATTATCGGATTGGGCAATCGGCTCAATGTTGACTTTGACCGCATGATAGATTACCTGATGACTGACCCGGACACAAAGGTAATATCCCTTTATATAGAGGGCATTGATGATGTCAGGAAACTTACTGAGACTGCCCGGAAAAACCGTGGCAAAAAACCAATTATTGCCTATAAAACAGGCAAGGGAAAAGTGGGAAACCAGTCATCAATGTCACATACCGGATCTATGGCTGGAAGGCATGAGCTTTACATATCTGCATTCAATCAGGCCGGCATATTGAACATTGATACCACTGAAACTCTTTTAGATACAGCAAAGGCCATGTCTCTTTGCCCTTTACCTGAAGGGCCTGCCATGGCTGTTCTTTCTGGGCAGGCTGGCCCTTCAATGGCAGCGTGCGATTTATTAGAGTCAGAAGGATTGAAGATTGAAAATTTTACCGGTAAGACGCAGGAGAAAATCAACGATCTGCTCCCACCATTAGCCCTGAGAACCAACCCTGTGGATATGGGACCGGCTTGGTATGATTCATCCGCCATGCAGGGAATCATAAAAGCAGTAATGGATGACGAAAATGTAAGTGGAATACTATTTCTCATGATGTTCGCCTCGGCAAATATTGATGCGTTAAAAGGGGTAAGGGATATTTTAATAAAATGGGCACAGCGAAAGCCTGTTATTAGTTGCATACTTTCGCCACCAGGGATATGGGACGAGGAGATTAATGAGCTTGAAAAAATGAGGGCTATTGTTAATTACCCAACACCTGAAAGGGCTGCAATGGCAATGGTAAATCTTTGGAGATACAAAAAAATAAAAGAAGCGATGAGACTAGACTGAGGAATAATGGAGGAAAGGATGGAAATTATCAAAAATGCATTAAATGAAGGACGTACCGCGCTATCAGAGCACGAGTCTAAAGAAATTTTAGCATCTTATCAGATACCGGTCAGTAAGGAAATAGCAGTAGATAACGCTGAGACACTCATGAAGGCGGTTCAAGAAATAGGTTATCCTCTTGTCCTGAAAGGTTGTTCTTCGGATATCTCGCACAAGACAGAAAAAGGCCTCATCCATTTGGATATAAGAAATGATAACGAGGCTCAGGCAGCCTTTGAAAAAATTACCAGGGGAATGATGGGTGATCCAAACGGGTCGGTGTTGGTTCAGGAAATGGTAAAAGGCCAGAGAGAGCTTGTAATTGGTCTAACCCGTGACCCACAGTTTGGGCCATGTGTAATGTTTGGACTTGGCGGTATATTTACCGAAATTCTGAAAGATATATCCTTTCGGCTGGCGCCCCTTGAAAAAAAAGATGCCCTTGACATGATGCAAGATATTAAAGGACATAAAATTTTAGACGCAATTCGAGGTATGGAGGCTGCTGATAAGGATATGCTCGTTGATATACTAATCAATGTTGGTAAAATCGGTTTAGAAAATGAAGCAGTGAAGGAGATTGATATAAATCCTGTTATTCTGTCAGGAAGCAGGCCTGTGGCCGTAGATGCCCTCATTGTATTAGAGGAACCGAAAATATCATGACTGTTATCCATAGAATAGAAATACCACTCCCCTTTCCAATTGGCTCGGTAAATTCCTATTTCATTGAAGACTCTATACCTACATTGATTGATGCGGGTTTGCATTCAGATAAGGCGCTTGGCGTAGTAGAATCAGAACTAAAAAAAAGAGGATATAGGCTAAGCGATATACAGAGAATTCTTTTAACCCATGGCCACCTGGATCATATTGGACTTGCCGGAGAAATTGCTTCTATAAGTAAGGCGAAGGTATTTATTCATCCCTTCGACCGATGTAAGGCTATCTGGAATGGCAGGGATGAAGCAAATAAAATCAGGCCCTTTATAGAATTTTTTCAGGAGGCCGGGCTACCGGAAACTATCATCAATGAACTATCCGCTCACATGTCTGCGCACTTCAGCAAATATTTTATCGATGATTTTCCCCTACAAAATATAACTGAATATAAATCCTTTTCTTTCGATGATTTCATCCTGGAAACACTATACTGTCCAGGTCATACCAGGGGTTCTATGTGCTTTTTTGACAGAAAAAATAGCAGGCTTTTCTCAGGCGATCACCTCTTGCAGAAAATAACCTCAAACCCTGTAATAGAAATACAAAACAGGAATGTTGATCACGATTACAGAAGTCTTTCATCATATATCAGGTCATTAGAAATGATAGGCAAAATGGGGATAAAAATGGTTCTGCCTGGACATGGAGAGCCTTTTCCAAACCCTGAAACACAAATTGAAAAAATAATCCACCACCACGAAATACGCCAGGAGGATATTCTCAGGGTTTTGAGAGCAGACAAAAAACAATTGAATAACGGCCATGGGGCAACCTTATTTTCCATCACCCAAAAAATATTCCCGGACCTCAAGGCGTGGGATATCTTCCTTGGTCTTTCAGAAGTCCATGGGCACATAAAAGTCTCAGAAAATAAGGGCCTTATCAAGCAATTAAAACAGAACGGTCAGTATCTCTATCGTCCGTAAACTACTTTTTTATTGAACTACGTATATTTTACCCCCTCGATAAATAACCTTTGAATCTTTCACCAACCTGGGGCATTTGATAGAGAATTATTGAAAAAAGCAACACCATCCCTAATAAATCCGTTTTGTATCCAGGAATAATAAGGCTTAAAGAGCTCCCAACTAATATAATTCTAAGCAAAAAAGGAACTTTTTTGCTCATAAAGTTTTGTACTGCTGCGGCAAGAGCGAATACACCAAGCAATGCAGTCAAGGATACCCAAATGATCTGCCAAAAATTCCCGATCATAAGAAGGGCATTATTATAGACAAATATATAGGGGAGAATAAAAATTACTATAGCCAGGCGGCAGGCGGTAAGGGCAGTCTTCATCATAGGGGAATCCGCGATTCCTGCTGCTACAAAGGCATCTGGTGCCATCGGGGGTGTAATTCCGGCAATGGTCCCAAAGTAAAACACAAAAAGATGAGCAGCAAGAGGATAAACTCCCATTTTTACAAGGGCAGGAACAACTAAAATTGCCAGGATAATGTAGGCGGCAACAGGTGGCACTCCCATACCAAGGATAATGGATGCAAGCATTGTCATCAAGAGAAGCAAAAAAAGGTTTCCATGAGACAATTCAATCAAAATAGAAGACATCATGAGGCCTAAGCCTGTGAGGGTAATCATACCAACAACAATCCCTCCAAGAGACAAAATAGCCACTACAGGCGCAGCCGTTAATGCACCCTTCTCAAGACCCGATAAAATCTTTGATAAAGACATTCTTGTATGTTTTCTCATCATGGCTATCAGAGGGATACTCAAATTCGCCCAAAGGGCCGCCCTGGTAACAGAGCTTCTTTCAATACCTAAAAAATATATCAGGACCAAAAGGGGTATAAAAAATTGCCATCCCTCCTTTAGCGTTTTTTTCAGAGGGGGAATTTCCTCCTTCTTAAGACCAACAAGGCCGATTTTTTGCGCCTCAATGTCAACCATTAAAAAGAGCCCGAGATAATAGAGAGTAGCCATCAATATGGAGGCCTTTATGATAACAAGATAATTGACACCTAAAATCTCCATCATAATGAATACCGCGCTTCCCATAATAGGTGGCATCAACAGACCCCCAGCGCTGGAGACAGTTTCAACCGCACCGGCAAAATAAGGAGGATACCCTGTTCTTTTCATCAGTGGAATAGTTATCTGCCCTGTTCCAGCAACATTTGCAGTGCCGCTTCCTGAAAGCATGCCAAAGAGAGAGCTTGCCACTATTGCAATCTTTGCGGGCCCACCCCTGAATCTACCGCAAATCCCATATGCAAAATTTATAAAAAACTCCCCGCCGCCTGCCTCCCTGAGCAAGGCCCCAAAAAGGATAAAGAGAAAGATAAATGTAGCTGAAATCCCTGCAAGCATTCCAAAAACACCATCCGCTGTAATAAACATGGTATCTATTATACGGTCGGTCCCATAGTTTTTATGCGCAAAAAGGCCAGGCATAATCTCCCCAAAACGGGCATAAAGGAGAATAAGGACAGCAACTGAAGGAAAGGCCCACCCCAGGGCCCTTCTTGTGCCCTCTATTAAGAGGATGATGAAAACGCCTCCCATAATGAGTTCATGAAACGGAGGCTCCAATCCCATAGCCCCCATCTTCCTGAACCAGTTAAACATCACATACACTCCACAGATCAGGATAATAGACGCAGTAACAACGCTGTCTATGCTCAATCGGTCCTTTCTGCCCCTTCTGCTCATAGGGTAGATAAGGAATATCAGGATAAAACCCAGGGTAACATGTGGAACCCTCTGGTTCATGGCCGTAAATTGGAAATAACCTGTATAGAGCTGAAACAGGCTCATTCCAATAGCAATCCACCTTACTACTTGAGCGGATATCCCGGTAAGCTGCCTTTGCCTCGTGCTGACTGCACTTGATTCCTTAGTTTTTTTTATTTTTTTGTCCATAGTTACCATTATTTACTTGTTAATGGGCATAGAAAAAAATCTCTATGCCCTTAAAATATATAACAGGTGTAACTTATTGATACTGTGCCATTTTCTCCCATATGCCTTTTTCCTTATAGTACTT
>CBFDCD010000072.1:0-8839 GCA_965603225.1 uncultured bacterium | reverse complement strand
AATGTTATGATAGCCATATGGAGCCTTTGAAACTGTGGTCTTTTTTGATCCGGGATTGTGTCCAGGATATAGGCAGCATTGAAAGATTTTTGATCCGCCTCCAGGCCTGAAATGGAAATTATTTCCTGTCTCATGGACTTTATCCTTAAGCCTAACTCTTCTTTTTCCTCGGATATTGTCCATAGGTTTTCCATGTCAATATTCATCAAAGATTCCCTTTCCCTCTTAAAACAATTAAGCAGGTCATCATAAAGCATTATCTTTTGATAGAAAAGCTCTTCCAGGGATTTCACTTTATTATCGTTCATAAAAAAACTCCTTTATTTATTTATCGGGAGGTTGCACGATTAACTAAATAAAATATTAATCGTTCACAGGTTCAGGGTTCAGTGCGAGAGATACGAAACTGCTCGGTTTTTTCAAACTAATTATTTGGCCTCATAGCTTGCTACTACTAAATTACTACAAAAGTTATGCAATAAATGTGTCTCTGGCTGCGGGCGTCTGATTTTCTAATAATTCTTTAGTTTATCAAAAAGCATAGTCCCAATCCCTATGCCGCCGGACTGTGCAATGGAATTGCCGAGTCTTTCATCAAACATGGATTTAATTATTTTATTTTCATTGCTGTTCCCTAAAACGCCGCCTTTATCAATGGTTTTACCCATTGTTTTCAGCATATGTGTGATAAAAATAGACTCGAACTCCGTGCAGGCCCTCTTTAGCCCGTTATTTTTACTCCATAGTTTTTTATTAAACCCCGATAAACCTCGGTTGGGCATAATTTCATTTACCATGTTTTTCCCTTATCCTCATATAATCTCCAGGCTTGCCTGAAGTGCTCCTGCGGCCTTCATGGCCTGTAAAATAGTTATCAGGTCCCTGGGTGTAACCCCAATAGCATTTAATGCCCTGACTAACTGCCCAATAGTATCTCCCTTTGGAAGTATGAGAAGCCTGTTTTTCTCCTCCTGCACTGCCACTGAAGTATCAGGTGTTACAACCGTGCTTCCTCCTGGTGACACTATTACCCCTTCCTTTGTTTGGAGGGGGCCCGCTTTTCCGCCTTGAGGTGAAAAGGGCTGGGGTTGGGATACATTTTGTGTCTCTTTTATCTCGATACTAAGGTTTCCATGGGCTACAGCTACTGTTGATAGCCTGACATTTTCCCCAATTACCACAGTGCCTGTTTTTTCATTGACTATAACCTTTGCAACAGAGTCAGGCGATACATCAATAT
This sequence comes from uncultured bacterium, assembly GCA_965603225.1. Taxonomy (GTDB): domain Bacteria; phylum Desulfobacterota; class DSM-4660; order Desulfatiglandales; family B25-G16; genus M55B121. The sequence goes on along the minus strand of CBFDCD010000072.1, from coordinate 7,599 downwards.
CCTCCAGTTGCGCAAGGAGGCTGACAACATCTCCTTTAAAATTTTCAGGGACATTTATATTTACTGTCCCTGAATCTACCGCCTTAGCAATGCCGTCTCCCAACCTTAAATTTATAGCGCGGACGGTCCTGGTGGCGGTTATAAAATCCGGATTGTTTAAAATAATCGTTAATTCTCGCTTATCCTTCAGTGATAATGGAACCTCTCTTTCAACTGTGGCGCCTCCGCTTATTCTTGCCACCGTAGGGTGATTTTTTGTCACTCCCCCTCCGGCTGCACCACCACTGCTGTAGCCTCCAACAGATATAGGACCTTGGGCTATTGCATAAATTTTTCCATCTACACCCTTCAACGGTGTAAGGAGAAGGGTGCCGCCCTGAAGGCTTTTTGCATCACCAATTGAGGATACAACTACATCAATCTTTTTACCTATGCGGGCAAAGGGCGGGAGCGTGGCGTTGACCATAACTGCCGCCACGTTTTTTACCTTTACGTCACTTGCCTGTAACCTGATTCCCATTTTTTCCAGCATATTAACCAGGCCCTGGATGGTAAAGGTTGTCCCATCCTTATCTCCACTGCCATTTAGGCCGATAATAAGGCCGTAGCCAAAAAGCTGATTTGCTCTTATACTCTTAATACTGGAAATGTCTTTTATCCTTGCCCCATTTACCGGATAGGGTAAAAATATAGTAATGATTAATAAAAAAAACAGAAAAGATTTAAAATGGCCAGACATGATCAATTACCCTCCCTAACCAACCTGGTGTTTGTTTGTCTGAAATTGGACCAAGACCGGAATAGGCGATCCTGGCATTGGCTACATATACTGAGGAAATCTCATTGGAAGAACTAATATCCTCCGGCCTTACTATGCCTGATATGGTAATATACTGAATTTCGTTATTGACCTTTATCTCTCTTTTTCCATTTATAAAAAGATTTCCGTTTGGAAGCACATTAACAACCACTGCAGAGATATATGCCTTAACGTGGCCATTTCTGTTGCTCCAGCCTTTTCCATCAAAATTTAGGCCTATAGCGGCATTTATCAGGTCGTCCTTACCAGGATTTTGTGCAAGTCTGGGGTTTTTCTCGGCCAGCGCCTTCATGTATCCGAGAAATTTCAGCTTAGCATCTATACCGGATGATCGGCTTGTTTTTGTGTCTGCATTAAGCATTGCCTCAGGGTCTTCTACAATCCTTACTGTGACAAGATCACCCACATTTTTTGATCTTTTATCGGGATAAAGGTTTATCCCTCTTGCCTCTGACCACAGTGATCCCTCTTCGGTTTTTGGCGGTTTAAATTGCGGATATTTAGGCTCCTGAATTGCCTTAACATCAGCTATATGGGATGCATTTGTATGCCAGGTAGCACAACCATTTATAACAATGGATAGTATAAATAAAATTGATAAATAATTTTTCGATTTCATTGCCTGCCCCTAAAAATCTACCACTACAGTTGAATCATTAATGACCTTTGCATATATGATCTTTTTGCTCATTGAGTTTTGAACCCTTACCATCTCGCCGAGATAACCCTTAATCAAAACTACGCCTGGCGCTGCTACCTTTATTACGTCGGATTCCGCAATAATAGTCACGATATCACCTTTTTCTACAGCCGGATTTTTTTCCAGCATCCATTCCTTAAGACATGTTTCTGCCTTTATATTATTTTTCAGCCTTAGGCCGATTATCCCGTTTACATTAGAGAATATGTTTTTAGACAGGCGGGAAATATTTTTTCGTGAGAGATAAATATCATCCCTTGTAACAATGTGTCCCCTCTTCATATTTCTACGGCCACAAACGACATAATCAAATATATCAGCCCGTCCGGAAAGCCTCACTGTGTTTTCCGCCACATTGTTGACCTTAACTATGGCTGTCAGTCTTACATAACCGGAAAGTTTTTGTTGATTTTTTTCAAAGATCTGAACGCTTATCCTTCCGGAAGGAACTGGTCTATTGCCGGAAACTTTGAATTTAGATACAATTATATCGGATCTTTCTTTATTGATATGTTGATACAGGTATTCTCTGAAGATATTTCTAAATGTATCTTCCTTTATGCTTTGGTAATCCTGTTTATGCCCTGCAGTGATCTTTTCTCGAACAGCGCATTCTGATGCAGGCGGAAAAAAGGCGCTAAAAATGCCGGCCATGAGAAAAATAATATAAATCGCCCTTTTCATAATGCTTACCTCTTGATGTTGTTGGCCATCTGCAGCATACTATCTGCTGTCTGTATGGCCTTACTGTTTACCTCATAGGCCCTTTGGGCCATAATCATGGACACCATCTCTTCAACTACATCTACATTAGACATTTCTATAAATCCCTGGGAAATAGTACCCACTCCATCTGAACCTGGAGTACCGGATACGGCCTCTCCAGATGAATCGGTCGGCCTGTATGAATTTCTTCCAAGGCTAAAAAGCCCTGAGGGGTTTGAAAAGGTGTATAGCTCAATAACCCCGAGGGAGGCCCCGGTTCCTTCAGGGTCGAATGCAGTGACAGTTCCTGTTTTATCAATTGTAATAGAAATCGTGTTTGACGGGATTGTCATTTCCGGCTGTAACTTGTCACCGTTAGGCGTAGAGATATTTCCCTCTGAATCCAATTTAAAATTGCCTGACCTTGTGTATAGTTCTTCTTCACCGCTTAATACCTTAAAAAAACCCTTTCCCTCTATTGATAGATCCAGCTCATTTTTCGTCTCTTTAAAATCTCCCTGCATGAATATTTTCTGGACGCCTACGGGCATTGTTCCCATGCCAATGTGTATGCCTGAAGGTATTTCACCGCCTGCTGCTGTAACTGATCCAGCCTGGCTTAGGGTTTGATACATTAGATCCTGAAAATCAGACCTGCTTTTTTTGAACCCCACTGTGTTAACATTGGCCAGGTTATTAGAAATAACATCAATCGTTAACTGCTGGGCGGCCATCCCTGTTGCAGCTGACCATAATCCTCTTAACATAACCTTCTCCTCCTTTATTGTAGTACGCCGACATCATTGACCATTTTACTGGTAACTTCATCCATAGACTGAATAGCCTTTTGAGTGGCCTCAAATACCCGCATGATTTCTATCATTTTAATCATTTCCTCTTCAGTATTTCTTTTTATAATCTCAAATTGATTTTTCATTTTTGGTTTAATCATTTCCTCTGTTGGGTTGACATTAGACCCCTCTATATAGCCCTGCTGAATATTGATATTCTCAGGGGTAAATACATCCTGCGCATCTCCTTGATACCTGTAATATGATTCGCCCCCTTTGTTAAGGAGGTGAGGTTCTTGAAAATTTACAACTGCTAATGTATCAACAGTTTTATCTCCTACTTTCACAATCCCATCGCTTCCTATGGATACATTACCTTCAGCAATTTTTATAGGCCCATTCTCCCCTAACACTGAATCACCATTTTTGGTAACCAGCAATCTGTCTCCATTAAGGCTAAATGCGCCATCCCTCGTGTATTCTATTCCCCTGGGTGTTTGAATTTTGTAAAAACCTTGACCGCCAAGTGCAACATCCAGCCTATTTCCTGTATGTTGCAGAGGGCCTGGAGAGAAATCAGTGATGGAAATATTTTCCATGGAGAGGGCTTGATTAAATGAGACACTGTCTTTTTTAAAGGCATTTGTATTGATATTTGCAAGATTATTGGAAATAGTGTTAAATCTATTTTGCTGCATTAAAGAGGCATCTATTAATGTGTAAATTTCTGATGTCAATTCGTTTCACCTCACTGTTATTTGTTCAATCAATCTTTCTAAGGATATAAAAAGCAAGATTAATGCCATAGGGTAAAAAAACCTCTCTTTTGTATAACATGCTGATAATAAAAAAGAAATTGAAAGAGGGATACTGGTTGAAAGGGAAAAATAAAAGGAAAAAATTTCCTACTGGAACTTTTCTCCACTGTTAAGTGCATATATAAAGGCCAATAGCTCCGCAACTACAGCATAAAGCTCTGTTGGAATCTCTTCATAGATATCGAGCTGTGATAAAACCTCTATAAGATCAGGGTCATCATGAATAAGAATATTGTGCTTTTTTGCAATGTCAATGATTTTCTCAGCTACCTTTCCCTTTCCCTTGGCTATTACCTTGGGGGCATTGTCTGATTTTGATTCGTATTTTAGGGCTACTGCCCTTTGTTTCTTTTCTTTTGGCTTCATTTTATGCGATAAGGCTTATGGCATTGCCTTCCTTGTAAAAAATTTCTCTGATTGGTGATTTTTTGACCTCCTCAGGATCCCTAAGGTGGCATTCCATCGCTGAGACGGTAAACCCTTTGTCCTTTATGCTGCCTACAAAGGCCGGCAAATCATTCTCTATAATCTGTTGAGATTTTTCACTCGTAACGATAAAATTTCCACCGATTTCATTTCCCTTAATGTAAAGATCCGCCCTAAGTGGCCCAAGTTTTGACATGGTTAATAAAAAGGTTATGCTGAATGATTTATCATGGGTCTTTTGCTTTGCATGCCTGTCGTCCTCTTTTTCCGGCATGCATAGTAATAACTGGCCAACAGTAAAAAGTCCGTCAGGCAATTGAATTGGAATTGGTAGGAAAATTTTTCTTTCCCTTTCAAACCCCTGTTGATTCAGAAGTTGGATATTGCTTATGGTGGATAATAATTTTTTTAGCAGGATATTTTTTCCCCCATCAAGGGAGAGAAATTTTGAGGCCATACCCTTAAGGTCTGTCTCCATAAGTTTTTCAATGCTGTCCCTACCTATGTTTTTTTGAAGCGCTGCCCTTTTCAGTTTCCACTCCCAACGAAATCCAGACTTATCAATTAATACCCTGAGAATTTCCTGGGATGGCTCTGAAAATATTTCCATAGTCACATGATTCATTAACCCCTTGAGCAATGATGCTTCTCCCTTTGGAGATGTCTTGTTGTTTAGGCTATCAAACAGGGATTCCCATAAATTTTCCTTTATTGCAGATAGTATCAAAGGGATGTTAAAGGCCTTAATATCTCTTTTGCCGCCTCCCAGTATCTTTAGGACTGGGACGGAGGATATCTTTTCAACCTTTAACGGCAAAACACTTCCCCTTGTCAAAGGAACATTGGATATTGCCATAACATTTTTTCCTTTAATGGAAATCAAGAATTGACCTGAAGGGTAAGCCTTTAGAACCCTTCCCTCAATTATCTCGTTGTTAGTTAATGTGGGAAGTGATTTAAGATTTGATGCTATATGCAATGATATGCTTTTTTCTGAAGACTGGGGGTGGGTCACCTGCATCAAGACATACCTTCTTTATTGCCTAACAGGGGGGATTTCTTACTTAAATCCAATACAAGTTTTACCTCCTCTATAGGCAATAGCAGGGAGTTGGCTATTTCTTCTACTTTACGCCCCTTCTCTGCCATCTCTAATATCTCTTTTTGTTTTTCTGTGTCGAAATATGTTCCGTTGTCATTTTCCGAAGGACCTATGCCATGGGAATAGTGATATGAATCAGCCCTGTCCAACAAACGATTTAAATTCATTATTTTTTTGTCTAACTGTTCATTGAATTGCTTTATAAGGTCATGTTTTCCGGCAAGCTGTTCCTTAAACTCGCCTGTTATTTTGTCTGCATCATTAAGAAGGGATTCAAGCATTTTTACTGCTACCTTTAATGATTTATTGTTGTTGAGATTTATAAATTTGATAACCAGGAAAACAAATACAATAATAATAATAACGTCAATCCCTATTAGTGCCAAAATAAGTATTTTCAGTTCCATTAACGACATAACCTTCCTTGTAATTGAAGATAATGAATATCGGGCTTTTCACATATAAATTTACTATGCCTGTTAAACCTTTATATCTATAAGGCTATGATCAGAAGGGTATATGTCTTCCTTTGATTTTTTTCTTTCCGAATTTTTTTTATTATTCCCCATACTTTCACCGCCTTTTTTTTCTTCATCGCCTGTTACGTGTATTTTATTATCGGCATCAAACTCTTGGACCCTTTTTTTATCCTCTCTCTTCTTATCCTCTGTTTTTTGCGCAACAAGCTGTTGATTTAATTCTAAACTTTGTTTCCTTGCATTATGCACCTCTTTGATGGCGCTTCCCTGACCAAGAACTATGTTCATATCGGTCATGTTTGCCATTTTTTTTCTCCTTGTTCCAAAATTTGCATAGGGTTGTATCTATTACTTGACTGAAAATCTATGCTTTTCAGTCAAAAATCAGAAATCCTCATTTAGAAATCCATGTCTGCCCCGATTAATATCAGGCCACAGGCAGACGAAACAATTACAGAAACAGAAATGTTTCAATGACAAAAATAATGAATTTTCAACAAGTTTGCTTTTATCATTTTGTCATTTGGTAATTTAGGTCGCTTAGGCTGAAGACTAACGTCTGTTAGTTTTTTTCAACCATCTCCAAACGCTTGAATCAATAAATTCAAGACCTCCTCCCTTTCGACTATTGTTGGTTCAGATAGAGATGAACTCTTATAACTCTTCTCTTGGAAACCTTGCGGCAATCCGATACACCAATACTCTTACCTCGTTAGCCGGCACAAATGCTCGAAAATAAAATTGGAGTAACATCTCTAAATTGCCAAATATTTTGTTATGTAAACCTTATCAATTGTGATATCAGGCAATGCCCCAATTATTCCCTCAACAATAACAATTATCATGCTTTCCAATAATGGAATTTCTTTATTTATATTTACCTCTTCTCTCAATATGTCGTAAATCAATCCCCTGATCCAGCTGCTTCTCTTTATTAACATTTGTCTTAATGTCTTATCATGAATATCAAAGGATATGTTTAGAGAAATATAGGTCTTTTCTTGTTCCTTAAGCGGTACGATAAAAGAGTTAAATGATAATAATTTATTTTTTTGGTCCTCAGACGTATAGTCTTGGAGGTTCACTTTTTTATTGTCATCCTCTTTTTGATTAATCTTGATTGTCACCTTATTGGAATTAGTGAATTTGTCATGATGGTTGATTGTTTTTACAGTGAAAAATCCTTTAAACTCCTCCTTTTTTAGATATACAGTTCCTGTTGCTAAAAAGAAACAGAGGCCTGCTGCACCATACAAGATTAACTTTTTTTTGCCCTCACATAAGCCAGCTATTCTGCGAAAAAATATTTTTTTTAGGGAAAATTTATCTTTGTCATCTTGTGACATATCTGATTCATCACTGGAAATATCGCCGGATTTACTATTTTCTCTATCATTATTTTCCGGCACATTTTCCAAAGCTTGCTCAGTATCCTTCGACATTTATGCATCCTTTTGAAAGCTAAAGGGTTGTTATTCAGGTATTGTTACAAAGGCGCAAGACACTAAGACTGTAAAATGATTCCCTTAAATGTTTACATTTCATAGCTTGTCTTGGTGTCTTAGAGGTTGAAATCAAATTTTGTTATAGCTCTTGAGCTTTGTCCGTAATTTTATTATTGCCTTAGAGTGTATTTGGGATATCCTTGACTCCGTCAAACTCAGCACTTTTGCTATTTCCTTTAGTGTCAGTTCATCATAATAATAAAGTGATATTACCAATTGCTCCTTGCTTCCTAGGCCTGAAAGGGCATGAGAT
>CBFDCD010000071.1:0-8921 GCA_965603225.1 uncultured bacterium | reverse complement strand
CAGATAGAACAAATGGCCGACAGCTAAATATAGAAAAAGGCACAATCTATTTTGCACTCTCTTCATTACCAAAACCTATTTTATTTAAATCTCCTCATGGAATTTTTACCACTCAAAAGATAATCCTCAATGTCTCTGCAGATACTCGCCTTGTAAAGGGTTACATAGCTGTTACAAAAGAGGAAACACAGATTGGTGTGATTGAAGGAGGCTCCATGCTTGTAACGTCCGCAAAAGGAGAAAGGCTGATTAAACCAGGCAACATGGTTCGATTTGTTCAGTCAGAGCTTGGTGGAGGCGGTGCAGCAGCAGGAGCTGGACCTCTGGCCTTTGTTCCGCCGTCAATACTCGCGGGAGAATTAGCATTAGGTAATATTGTAGAAAACGATGATGAAGAAGGAAGTCCCTTTTCCCCATAGTTTGACTATCAATGGCATGATATATTACTATATTTTCCCACTTAATACGCAGGGGATTTTCTCTTTTGCCCTAAGGGACCTCCGGGTATTGTAAATAAAATATTAGGTCTGTTTAAAAAAACGTATCCCCCGACACAAAAAAATCTTTGGTCGGGGGATATATATTTTCACTTTTCACTATTTTACCATACGAACATATAACATTTAAGGAAGATACAACAGGTGATTAAGAAAAAGAAAGGCTCTCATTTTTACTTCCTTGCAGCGTTTTTACTATACATGACAATCCTCTGGGGATGTGCTGGGAGCCAGGATATTCCCAAGGAGTCTTTGGTAGCGAATTATACTGCTAAAATAGACAAAAGCGCTGAGATATCAGAGCTCAATGCCGGATTGTTTCGTTCTGCACAGATGAACGTTGATCCAAGTGATTATCTGTTGGGGGCCGGGGATTTACTGGAAGTAACCGTGTTTGAGGCTGAAAAATTGGGGTCCAAGGTTCGAGTCAGTTCAAGGGGGTATGTTACACTTCCTTTATTAGGCCAGGTAATGGTTAAGGGATTATCGGCCCGTGAGGCAGAGGAAGAAATCGAGCGTTTATACTGTAAAACATACATAAAAGAACCCCATATAAGCATCTTTGTGAAGGAACATTTCAGCCAGCGGGTCACTGTTGTTGGCGAGGTAAAAAAACCCGGCACCTATGATTATCCCTCAAAACAACGTCTTCTTGATGTTCTGGCCCTGGCCGGTGGTTTGAGTGAAAAGGCGGGCATTACAGTGCAAATTCGACGCATGGGAGGCATTCCAGAACAAAAGGGATCTTTTATAGTGGATCTGGATAAGCTTATAAAAGAGGGGCGTACAGAGTTCAATATTCAAATCAATGGCGGGGATATTGTTTTTGTGCCGGAGGCTGGAAGTTACTTTGTGGATGGCGCTGTAAGAAGACCGGGTTCCTATCTGATCAAGCAGGAAATGGTGTTGAGGGAGGCCTTATTAGCGGCCGGGGGACTTGCCCCTTATGCAAAAAAAAATGCGTTGACACTTATCCGCTATCAAAAAGATGGCAAGAGGCAAATAATAGATCTGGACTTAGAAAAGAGTCCTGAGGACCAGGAAATTAAGGTAAGGGATCGAGATGTTATTATTGCAGAGGCCAGCGGTTGGGGTAAGGTAGTTCATGGTACAGGTCTCAACATTGGTATTCCGGGAATATTCGGCTTTGGATATAGAAGCCCGGAGCGTTAGAGTCTTCCAAACCCTTCCTTCCGTAATATTGACACATGGAGTTCATCCTCTTTGTGGGTTATAACCTGAATCCAAACACGTTCTAAATTTTTCCTGATTAATTTTTCAAGTGGACCCTGCGTAATTTTCCGGCTGGTACTTTGGTCAATAGTCTCCCTTGAGCATGCCATGAGGGCCTTGCGGTAAAATTCCATTGCTTTTTCATAATCTTTATCTCTCATCTCATATACATAGCCTATATTATTCAGGGAAAATGCTGATTCAGGATCCAGTCTATAGCCCTTTTCAAACGCTTCACAGGCATCTAAGAATCTCCCCTGATTGAAAAGTTTAACACCAAGGGCATTATAATCGGTTACGCACCCCCCTGTTAGTAAAACAGAGAGTGTAACGTAGATGATTAGTCCGCAAACTTTTCTCATACACACCTGTAGATTAGCAGTTACTTTACCTCTTAAAATTATAATCAAGTTTCTTGATGAGAAGTGAATCGCCGTTTTCATATAAGGTCATAAAAATATCTCCGGCACTCTCTTTCCACATACCATCATCCATTCGCCACTGTAACGAAAAAGTGCCATGAACCGCAATAGCTCCTGTCCGTGCCTCTTGGGAATATTTTTTTAACCGTATATGATATTGTATGGCGTTAATTGTCCGAAAGTTTTCCTGATATTTGGCTGACAATTCACTAAAAGACTTACCCCTTTCTATGGCATCAGAGGCAAAAAACCGGGCAAGCCTGGTAAGGTCTTTGTTTTCATACTCCCGGCAATACGTCCGTAAAAATGCCTTTATCTTAGCACCTAATTCTTTGTTCCTCTCACTCCCTTTAAACGCTGCGAGCTGTTTTGGCTGTTTTTCCCTGGGTTCCGCCGGTTTTTTCGTTTGCGCTGCGTCAGGGGCGATATCATTGGATTTGAATGCTGGTAAAAGGACTGATATATCCTGTAAACTGTCGGCTGAGGGACGGGTACCGTGTCTCATTACATGAACGTCTTCTTGCGCAAGCTGCTCGGAATGCACCCCCGAAGAAGGGGCTTGCTCACTATTCGCCGGGGAAAAGAGTTTCTTTTGAGACTCTCGAGGATTAGACGGATGCACAACCTTAGCTGAATCTTTTTGGTGTTTCATGGTAGTGTTTCCAGGGCCGCGGTGGTCAGCCGTTCGCTTACCTTTAACGACCTCACTTTTCTTATCTTTTTGTTTTGAAGCTGATAAAAAATACGAATTCTCTTTTTTCTTCATTCTTCTTTCATTGAGCCCACGATGAAGGGGCTGATTTTTTTCACTGTCTGTATCAGGCAAGCGCTCTTGTGCCGTGTTATCGTTATGTGAAGACATGCTCACATAATGTTTGCTCACAACGTCTCTTTTCCTATCCTGATCTTCACTCTCCCTATTATGGGAACGTTCCTTATCCTCAGATCTACTATCGTTTTTTTCCATCTCAGAATAAGGATCATCAGTGATTGCCCTCTCCTGAAAAAAAATATCAGCTATATAGGCAGCAAAGACAAAAAATACTAAGATCACACCAATCTGGTATACGTGCCTAACCCTTTTCTTATGTTTCCGGGGCCTGTCTGCCTGCTCATTCCATGGGCCAAGATTATGCCTGCTTTGGTCATACTGGTACCTCAAATCCGGGTCAATGAGCGTTTGATATGCCTCATTTAGCTCGGCAAAGGCCTGATTACCACGCTGCGCACCTTTGCCGGTATCAGGATGGGTCTTACGGGCCAATTCCCGATAGGCCTTTCTGATCTCAACACTATCGGCATCCGGCGTAACCCCCAATAAATCATAATAATCAACCTTTATTTCAGAAGGAACTACTAACCCAAGGGCTCGTGCCACCGGCGTAAGTTTTGCCTGCATACTGTGAACATCGAATCCCTGCCTATGGCATTCTTTGGTAAGACCCTGAAAAAATTTTGTGGTATCGTTTTGACCGGCATCAACAATAGCGCTGCACAGTACTAAGTAATCATCATCACGGGCAACCAATTTGATGAGGGAGGGGGTGTCATGTGCAGAATACACCTGTTTTACAAAGCGGATAAGGAGTCGTTTATCCTCCAGAATCTTTTTACGATTATGTTTCAAGGCTTCTCCCGTCCGAATTGTCAGTGTGGTGATCGGTGAGTTTTTTCCTTTTTTTCTTCTTACCCTCACCGTAGTTGGAATAGTATGCACTGTAGTACTTATAATAAGAGTGATAGCCGTATCTACTGGATAACTTCACCTTATTGATAATACAGCCAAGGATAGTCCCTTGAACATTGAGTAGCTCTTTCTTGAAATGCCGCAGGCTGTCACGAGAGGTTTCACCAATACTGCTTACAAGGATAACACCGCCTACCTGGCGTGACAATACCAGTATATCTGCAAAGCCGTGAAACGGAGGTGCGTCCAATATAATACGGTCAAAATGATTCCCCAAATGACTCATCAATATTTTAAACCGGTTTGAGGCCAGTAATTCAACAGGGTTTGGTGGAATGGGCCCGGATGGAATTACGTGAAGGTTTTCCACCCTTGTGTCGAAAATATACCCCTTAGAAATAATCCCGGCAAGGTAGCTGGACAGTCCCTTGCTGTTACCTCCATTTTCCAGGGCAAAGGACTTAGAAACACGAGGCCTGCGTAAATCCGCATCTATTAATATAACCTTTTCATTTGCACCGGCAAATGTCATTGCCAGGTTCACCGCCAGGGTTGTTTTTCCTTCCTCCGGACTTGTGCTGGTTAATAAAAAGCTTTTGGCGTGGCTGTTGTCTCCGGAGAGTTGAATAGAAACCCTTGCAGTCCGCAGGGCCTCGGAAAAGGCCGACTTAGGATCGCTAACAAAGCTCTCTTCAATAGGGTAATTATCACTCTTGGAAAAGGGAACCACCCCAAGGATAGGGATCTGAAAACGTTCGGAAATCTGATCCGGATCCGTGATGGTATCGTCGAAATATTCCATAAAAAAAGCAAGACCTATGCCGGAAAAAAGCCCCACAACAATGGCAAGCATCAAATTAAGCAATACCTTCGGCTTATATGGAAAAAGCGGGAGCGCAGCCCGATCCACGATATAAATATTGCTTGATTCTATACCGGCCATGGATTCAATCTCTTTCAAACGCTGAAGCAGGCTCTGGTATATCGCCTTGTTGGTCTGCACCTCCCTGTCCATTATCTTATATTGCGTTGCCCGTTCATTGAGTTCGATAGCCAATTTCTTTTGCCTATTTACCGAGTCCTGAAGGGATTTTGCCTTCTTCAGTGAAGACATATACTCGTTTTTTATGGCCAGATATATTTTCTTCTCTTCGTGTCTAATGCGCCTCTCTATGCTCTCCATACGGGCCTTAATGGACTTTATCTCCGGATAATCATCGCGGAATGTAACAGCAAGATTTTGATACTCCGATTGCATTCGGGCGTATTCTTGCTTTAAATTACCTATTATCTGGCTTTTCATGACCTGCGGCAGATAGGAAGGCCCGTCTGTCACCGCCTGATTGTACACTGCCTCCTTTGCGATTAGTTCGACCCTGGCCTGGCCCAGCGCTGAATTCAGTTCCTCAAGCTGACTGTATACACTGTTCAATTTAGTATCCAGGGAGACAATGCCTGTATGCTTGGCAAACCGGTTAAGCCCCTCTTCAGATCTCTCCAGATCAATTTTTGACTGATTAATTTGTTTCATAAGAAAAGTACGGGCCGACCTTGAATTTTGCAGCCTCTTATCCATTCCCCATTTTAAAAATTCTTCCGCCACAGTATTAACAATATCCTTTGACAATTCCCTTGATGGAGACGTAAAGGAGATATCGATAAGCATGGAATTTCTTTTCAGTGAAACAGCAAGGTTGGAATGAATATAACCAAGTAATTTCCTCTGCCTGATTGTCTCTGCTGTTACCTGAGTGTTTGTTTCATCATCAGTTTTATTAGCCCCTGATGTGAGCGATTTAATGAAATTTCTCACACCCTGTTTCATGCCCTTTATTATTCCCGGATTACCTTTTTCCCCATAAAGGGTTCCCACTACAAAGTGATGATTTGAGAGATCCATCCCATTTATAACCCTTTGGGCCATTGCACTGCTTCGCAAAAGCTGCACCTGTGTTTCATAAAATTCGCGGGCGTTTAATTTCGCAGACACCAGTTCCTCAAACTTCGTTACCCTTGATCTTTCCTGATTTACCTCAATAGTTGCAGAGGCCTTATAGATTTTTGTAGAAGACAACGTAAAGATAACGGTAGAGATAAAAATCAAGGCAAGGGTACTAATTATTAAAAATTTCCTACGGACAATTACGTCAAGATAATCTTTAAAATGTATCTCATGTTCTTCCCAGGGAGGTATATTCTCTTGAAATTCAGTTGATGGGAGATTTTCATTGACTATAACGGGCTCCCTGTCACTACCATTCGACTGAGCGTTATTATGGTCATGATTGTTCATTTTACGCACTCCTTTTCTTTTAACTTACTTTATTCATTTAAAGTGTTTATGCTGAAGTTGTCAAGATATACCGTTCCTTCAATATTGCAATCAAACCTCTTACTTGGCAGCCTGCGGAGACGAATCACAACGGCATGACAGTTTTCAGGGGGTATAAATGCAACGGTCTCCTGCCTCCATTCATTAGTCCCAATAATCATTTGCCCCTTTTTGTGAAGCCCTTTCATGTCATAGCCGTATACCTCCACAAAGGGTCCCTGATCTGTCGTAATTCCAGTGCTTTTCCATCGATATTTCATTACATACTGTCTCAATGGCTCCACTGGAACGATCTGGTATACATGATGGAATGAAATATTTTTCTTTCCATAAAAAGAGACTTGCAAGGCATAGGAACCTGAATAGCCTGGTGGTTGTACCCGTTCTATTTTCCAGTTTTCATTCCCACGGTATCGCCAATCAAAGCCTTGCCGTGTAATAGCCAGCTCAAAATCACCGTTTGTCATGCCCCGTGTACCGGTAAATTTTTCCCAGACCCTCTTTGCCTCTATGATATGTTTTGTATTGATAAGGAAGTGAACATATTTCAGGGTAATGTTATTGTCTTGCCTTTGAGCACTTACAATTTTTTGCCAAACAAAATGCGCATCCTCTTCTCTGTCCCATTGCATTAGCCATTTGAGATAAGGCACATGGTTTTCTTTACCAATGGCCTCTGCTATCGCGGTAACTACCCCGTCATAATGGGCATTGAGCAGTTGAAATGTATCATTGGTCATTCTCCCCTTGGCAAGAAAATAACCGGCAATTTGCAGAAAAACATCCTCTAATTGTAGTTCATGGGCAAGGAGCATCTGTTTCCACTTCCATCGAAAAACCGGTTTTGTAAGGGTGTACGTAAATCTCAATATAGCCAACGATCTTTCCCAGTTTCCAACTGCCGCTTCTGCCTGGGCAAGCTTAAGCCACCCATCTATGTAAAAGGGATTATCATATACGGCTTGCCGAAAAAATCGGGCTGCCCCGAGGGCATTATTATTAAACCAGGCATTAAGCCCGTGGGCATACATGGCCCGTGGAAAATTTCGTAACGACTTTGATTCCTGCACATCAAAGAAAAAATCTTTATTAACAATCCGTCGTTTTTGCCAGGAATACTGTATCAGCAATACAGCTACAACCAATAAAATCAATGTAATAAATGCCTTTTTTACAAATGCAGCCATGAGCCCATCCTTTTCGATCTTCCCTTGACACTGACCGGCGACATACCTGCAAGGGGCTCGCCCTTAAGAACCCTGATGGGGTTTTTATGGGCCAGGAGCGATAAATTTTGCCTTCCAATTCGTTTTTCCAACAAACCTGCTACTTTTCTTACATTGCCTGGATGCCGATTTTTTGTATCATGACTGTCTGTCGCCAAGCAGTGAATATAACCTTTTGCTGCAAGATATCCGGCCATTTCTGCTGCTTCCGGACCATAAAAGCCAAGAAAGCTAAACCAGTTGACCTGCAAATAGATGCCTGTACTAATAATTTCATCAATAATGCCGTTTTTTTCCGCAAGCTGCGCACAACGCTCTGGGTGGGCCAAAAGAACCTTGTATCCCCGGGACAATACGCCAAAGAATATTTCCTCCCAGCCCAGGGGAAGTCTTAGAAAAGGGGGCTCTATCAGTAAATATGATTTTGGCCGTCCGCCGAGCCCTATAATTTCTCCCCTATCTAAGAGTTCGGGGATTTCGTGGTCCAGGGCGATCTCCATACCCGGAAAGGCGATCAAACCTATCCCATCGTTCTTCATTCTTTGATTCAGTTTTACTACCTTCTCTTTTATGATTGCAGGAGCGGACATCCATGATGTTCCAAATATCCAGTGAGGCGTAGTGACTACATGGCTATACCCGGCACTCTCAAAGAGGCGGGCAAGTTTCAGGCTTTCATCAATGGTTTTCGGCCCATCGTCAATTCCAGGCAATAGATGACAGTGTAAATCAATCATATTTCTTAAAGGTTCACGGTTCTGAGTTCACGGTTCTGAGTTAAAAATTTAAAATTAGGTAACAGGGTTTCCAGTTGCAAAAAAGTAATTTCTCACGGGCTTGTCATTTGACAATTAATCGATTCTTCCCCATTTCAAGTGGGTAAATTTCCCTTCAATCATTGCAGTTCTATCTATACTTTTTCCTCCCTTGATGGATATCTCTCTTCTTTTCCCTCACTTGATGGGTATCTCTCTTCTCCTTTCTCCTTTCTTGCCGGAAGATTCTCTCTTTCTGTCATCTCCCTTGATGGGAGAGGACTCCTCCATCTTTTTTCCCCACCTGGAGTTTGTATTGATTTAGAATATTCCCTTAACACCCCTTGATGGGAGAAGACTCCTCTATCTTCTTCCCCTCCCTTGATGGGAATATCTCTTTTTCTTTCCCCTCCCTTGATGGGAGGGGATTAAGGGGAGGGTGTAAATGAGGGGGATAATTTACCCACTCATTTTGAGAAAGAGCCAGTTAACCTATGCGATTTTCCCCACAAAGAGGTATAAACTATTGACATCAATGTTACGAAATAAAGACAATTTGCCGGTATCTGAAGGTTAAAATCAAAAAAGCTGTGAAATGCTATGGATATCAAACCACTTAAGGCGCCTGCTGCAGCAAAAAAGCGTAAGGGATCATCATGGGGATTCAGTCTTTTTAGCTTCCTAATGCCTTTTCCCAAAAAAATAAAAAATCCGCTCACAAGGGCCAGAAAACCAGGCCATCCCGCCTCAACTAATAACTGAAGGTAGT
>CBFDCD010000070.1:0-8936 GCA_965603225.1 uncultured bacterium | reverse complement strand
AGATGGCTTGATATAAGGCGGAGTGCGGAGATTTGGTAGGGGGTGATAGGCCGTGATGTTACTATTTGTATCATTTTTGTCCAAAATCGATTTACTCTTTGACAGCGTTGAGCCCCAACAGCATTCGAACAATATGATAAAATATCTGAGGGATCTCGAGATACCTTATCTAAGGGCTTGGAAAATAACCAGTTGCTAAATAGTATCGATTTTGGACAGCATCCTTAGCCTAAGACAAACTGAATTTCTGCTATCAGATGACATCATATAAAATCAGATTCTTAGGTGGCAAAAAGGCTAATTTTAATTTATACTGGATAGTAGCAAATTTGTCTTGTGTATCCATGTTGCGTAGTATGCATATGCAAATGCTTAAATGTAAAAGTATTGGTATAGGATTATTATACATTCTATTGACTGCCGTTGCTCCATCGCTCCATTAGATTAATGACAATTTTCAAATTTAACGTGCCTGCATGAAAGTATATAGTTTTACAAATTAGAAGTGCCGGCTGAATTTAATGAAAATTGAAATAGGAGGGAGAAAAATGATTGAGTATCCGAGATATAAAAAGATCCTGTTTTGTACGGATTTCTCTGAAAATGCTGATTATGCATTTGGGTTTGCCTATGGCATAGCAAAAAAGGAGAAAGGTTTTCTTTATATTTTGCACATAACACCGGCAGATCCCCATAAAGCATTTGCAGAGAGTTTTATGGATGGTGAAGACTTAGAAAAAATACAAAAGGCAATAAGGGATAACCTCAATAAAAAGTTTGAGGAAAAATACATTAAGAAGATAGAAAATAGTATTGAGTTTAACATTGTTAAAAGAACAGGACGGGAAGCTGAAGAGATAATAAATTTTGCAAGAGAAGAGAATGTAGACGTTATTGTTATGGGCACCCACGGTAAAACAGGAATAGAACATGCCTTTTTTGGTAGTATTGCTGAAAAGGTATTGAGGAGAAGCTCTTTTCCGGTGTTTATAATCCCTGGCAAGAAAAAATCATGAAGACACTAGTTTGAAATTTCGTTAAAATAATTACATTTAGTCTATTTTGGATTATCCTTTGTGAGAAGCTGGAGGAGATCCCATGGCCAGAAAAGTACAAAGTGCGAAATTACGCCTAACAGACGAACAGCGGAACAGACTTGAGCAAATAAGCAATTCACGGAAGGGTTCATTGCGTGAAATACAGCGAGCCCAGGCTTTACTGCATTATGTTGATAGGGTCCCAATCAGCCGGATTCAAAACATGATAGGTCTGAGGCGGTCAAATATCTACAAATGGATCGATACAGCTTTAGCTGCTGAACCTTATGCCGGATTGAAAGATTTTTACCATAGGCCATTTGAGCCCGTTATAACAGATGAAGCAAATGCATGGGTCATCAACATTGCATGTGCAAGACCTAAAGATCATGGACTGGCTGCAGAATTGTGGACATTACAAGAGATGGTCAAGTTTTCTCAAAAAAATACTCCAGCAGCAGGGCACAATTGTTTGTCTACAGAAGTAAAAGTAACTTTTTGGCGAATATTAACCGCTACGGCGGTAAAACCGCATAAAATTGAATATTACCTTGAGCGTCGTGATCCTCGCTGTGAGCAAAAAATGCAGGAAGTACTCATGGTTCACCGTGAGGTCAATCTTCGAAACGATCAGGAGGACAAAACGCTTCCGGCACTTATTGCTGTGTCTGTTGACGAAAAACCAGGCGTGCAGACAATCAGGAATTGTGCATTTGATCTACCCAGTAGACCAAGAAAATACAAAAGTAGTGGCCGTGACTACGAATATGTAAGACTTGGCACGGCCTCAATTCTCACCACCCTTGATTTACATGAAGGCAAGATCATTGCCCAAGTATATGACCTACATAGAATTCATGAGTTTACTGAGTTTCTACAGGAGTTCGATGCTTACTACCATCCGGAGCGCACAATACGCGTTGTGCTTGATAATCATTCCGCTCATATTTCCAAAGAAACAATAAAATACCTTGCTTCCAGGCCTAGAAGATTTGTGTATGTGCAAATACTTAAGCATGGATCATGGTCAAATTTGATAGAAGCGGCATTTTCCAAAATGGCCCACACTGTTTTGAAGCATATTCGCGTTTCCAATAAACAAGAATTAAAAGACCGGATTTTCAAATTGATAGGTCAAATTTATGCTACTCCTGTCGTTTATCGTTTGAAAAAGTTTGACCTTGATATCGCTTGATTTGTAAATATTTTGATGAATCAAAATAATAGAGAAAATTATTAATTTATTTTTCACGGTTAGATTGTCATAGTGGAAAGTTTTATAAAGCACCATAAACGGAAATATAGTTACTATTATTCACCTTATTTAAAGTAATAGGATGAGGTCTTTTCTAACTACAAAGAAAATAATAAGCAAGAATGGAGATGTTATCACAATAAAGCCTTATGAGGAAAAGTATTTTTCGTCATTAATCCAGATGTATGATAGCTATAGCCCCCTTGGATCTGTTCAGGGACTCCCTCCACTTGAGAAAGGAAAAAGACACCAGTGGGTACAGGATATGATCAGCCGGGGCTCTAATATATTGGCCATTCATGAAGATAGGGTAATAGGGCAGGCCAGTTTTTTTTCCATGCCTGTTAACTGGGTCGAATATTTTATATTTATCCATCAGGATTTTCAAAGACAGGGTATCGGAACTGCTATGACCTTGAATGTTATTGAGTGGGCTCGCCAGGAAAACCTGTCAACCATTTGGCTTAGTGTGGAAAGGAAAAATTATATTGCCATATCACTTTATCGTAATGTTGGATTTCAACGTTTTGAGTGCAGTGGATTTGAGCTGGAAATGATTTTGACTATAAACAAATAATAATACACAATTTTTTAATCATGACGCAGCCTGTAATAAACAATTTAACGTATCGAAGACATTAGTTTGGGATGAATAGAGAGATGTCGCTACGTCTTTCGTTTTTATTGATAACATACCGTGAAATAACTGGATATTAAATCAAAAAGGTTAAATTAATTAATAAGGAGATTTTAAAATGAAAGAAGAACTAACCCTGAAGGGAAAGATATTTTCTGTGCCTGATGAATGGAAAAAAAACGCTTATATAAATAGTATGGAAACGTACAGAGAGATGTGGAAACGCTCTATAGAGAGCCCGGAAGGCTTTTGGGGAGATATTGCTGAAGAATATGTCAGCTGGTTTAAAAAGTGGGATAAGGTATGTGAATATGATTGGGATAAATCTCCGGAACACAAATGGTTTTTAAACGGTAAATTGAATGTTTCTTATAACTGCCTTGATAGACACCTTGATAAGAGAGGTGATAAGACTGCTATTATATTTGAGGGCAATGATTCGTCGGATAGTAAAGTTTATACCTACAAGCAGCTTCATGAAGAGGTAAGCAAATTTGCAAATGTCTTAAAGGCAAATGGTGTCAAAAAGGGTGACAGGGTTTCTATTTATTTGCCCATGATCCCCGAGCTTGCTATTTCCATGTTGGCATGCACTCGAATAGGGGCTGTCCATAGCATTGTATTCGGAGGATTTTCCGCAGATTCCTTGCGGGATAGGGTCCAGGACTGTGAGGCAAAGGTATTGATATCATGTGACGGTACATTTAGGGGGAACAAGGCCATACCTACCAAAAACAATGCCGATGAGGCGTTAAAAGGTTGCCCGAGCGTTGAGACGAATATAGTAGTAAAAAGAGCAAGCGTGGATGTTGAGTGGAACAATAACATAGATAAATGGTATCATGAGGAGATGCAAAAGGTAAATGCTGATTGCCCACCGGAGGAGATGGACGCAGAAGATCCACTTTTCATTCTTTATACCTCTGGCTCAACAGGAAAGCCTAAAGGTGTATTGCATACTACTGGAGGATATCTTGTTTTTACATCGTTTACACACAAGACGGTATTTGATTATCATGAGGAAGATGTCTACTGGTGTACTGCTGATATTGGATGGGTAACAGGGCATTCTTATATCGTATACGGACCGCTTACTAACGGCGCGACCTCCATTATCTTTGAAGGTGTGCCTACATATCCGGATGTAGGAAGGTTTTGGGATGTTGTTGAAAAATACAAGGTTACTTTATTTTATACGGCACCGACAGCTATACGGGCTATTGCCAAGGAAGGAGAGCAATGGGTAAAAAAACATGATGTTAGCTCCCTGAGACTCCTTGGAACTGTTGGAGAGCCAATTAATCCAGAGGCCTGGATGTGGTACCATAACATCGTAGGCGGTGGAAAGTGTCCTATAGTGGATACCTATTGGCAGACAGAAACAGGTGGAATAGTTATAACACCTTTTCCTGGTGCTACAGATATTAAGCCGGGATCGGCTTCCTGGCCTTTTTTTGGAATAGAGCCATGCATTGTAGACGATAATGGAAATGAACTTGATGGAGAGTGTCAAGGCGCCCTTTGTATAAAGAAACCTTGGCCTGGGCTAATGAGAGGGGTATATGGTGACCCTGAGAGGTTCAAGGAAACTTATTTTGTACAATTTCCAGGCAAGTATACAGCAGGAGACGGCTCACTGCGAGATAAAGACGGCTATTATTGGATCACCGGTCGCATTGATGATGTTATTAATGTTTCTGGTCATAGGATGGGTACTGCTGAAGTTGAAAGTGCCCTTGTTTCGCATGCTAAGGTTGCGGAGGCGGCAGTGGTTGGATACCCCCATGATATAAAAGGGCAGTCTATATATGCCTTTGTGACGCTGAATAGCGGTGTGGAAAAGAGTGATGAATTAAAAAAAGAACTGGTTAAACATGTACGTAATGAAATTGGTCCAATAGCAACACCGGAAAAAATACAGTGGGCAGACGGATTGCCTAAGACGAGGAGTGGGAAGATAATGCGTCGAATTTTGAAGAAAATTGCCTCTGGAGAAATAGACAAGATTGGTGATACCACTACACTGGCCGACCCAGATGTAGTTGAAAGATTAATAGAGGAAAGAGTATAACTTTGGTGTAATTTTTATTAATCGCTTTAAACCATTATTTCTGATAGTGTCTCTATAAAATGTTGTGCCGCTGCGGCAAAAGTATATAAATCCCGATTTTATCGGGATTTATATACTTAAGCTTTTACCGCCGGGGTTTATCAGGATGAAATATTTTTATTAGAAGGAAGATTTTACACCTTTTATCCATGATGGAAAAAATATATGGATGACTCTGTGCTTTTAAATAATATTTTTAATTCCGCAACACATACTGCTATTGTTGTGACGGATTTTTATGGAAGAATAGTTGTTTTTAATAAAGGGGCATCAAATTTATTTGGATATACACTGGAGGAGGCAAGGAATAAAAAACTATCAGATCTCACCTACATGAAAGAGGAAAAAGAGGCCCTTTTATTTGAGGAAATTGTAAGCAGGGTAAAAAAAGAAGGCTGGACAGATGAAAAATTACCCCGTCAACATAAAAACGGTCATATCTTTCCGGCAATCTCTATTATTACCGGATTAAAGGATTCTGCAGGAGAGATCAAGGGTATTTTAGAGATAACACAAAATATGCCAAATCTTTTCAGATTGGAAAAGGAGTTGAAGAGCTCTAAGGATTTCCTGGAAAATATCCTGGAGAGCTCTATTGACGCCATTATCACCACTGATGTTAAGGGATATATAACCTTTGTAAATCGTGCACTAAAGGAACTTATTGGCCTCCGTGGCCAACAGATTATTGGAAAACATATATCAATATATTATAAGAACGGGATTGATCAGGCACGCGAAATAATGAATAGATTGCGGAAATATGGGCGAATAAGGGATTACGAGTTTGACATGAAAATTAATGACAGGATAGTACCCATTAGAACATCCGATACCTTACTCTATGATGATTATGGTGAAATAGTAGGAACCATGGGGGTGTTTCAAGATATTACTGCCAGAAAAACACTTTCAGAAAAATTATTTGAAACCCAATCGGAATTGATACAGGCCGTTAAGATGAGAGCAGTTGGTGACCTGGTATCTGGTGTTGCCCATGAAATCAATAACCCCCTTATGGCATCTAATACATTCCTTCATTTATTAGAGGACGAGAAATGGAATAGCCCTGAACTAAAAAATAAGATTTTACTTCTCAAGAAGTGTAATAGTAGAATAGAAAAAATCGTAAAAAAGCTAAAGAAATTTTCTCGGCAATCTAAGTTTGAGTTTTCCTCAATGGATGTTAATGACGCTGCAATTGCTGTATTGGCAATAACAAGGCAACAGTTACTCAATCAGGGAATAGAATTGGAAATTGCACTGCCTGACGGATTACCTGCGGTCTTAGGTGATATTAATCAAATTGAACAGGTCCTGTTAAACCTTATAGCAAACGCCAGTGATGCAATGGAGGAATCCCCCAATAAACTGTTAACCATTGAAACAGACCTTGGTAAAAAAGGTCAGATGGTTCAGGTAAAGGTTAGAGACAACGGTGTAGGGATGACATCAGAGCAGATTGAACAAATATTTAACCCTTTTTTTACCACGAAAGACGCGGACAAGGGCACAGGTTTAGGACTTTCAATAAGCTATAGAATTATAGAATCCCATCGGGGAAAGATTGAGGTTAGAAGTACACAAGGAAAGGGTACAACATTTATAGTAGAACTTCCTGTATACGTAGCAGGAAGCGAGAGAGAAAGAGCCGAAGATAATTCTGGAGGATAAAATGTCTCACAAGATATTGGTTGTAGATGACGACATATTAGTGGTTGAAGCACTGCGGGGGCTTCTTAGTGCATCAGGATACGAGGTCAAGGTCGCCACTCGAGGCCAGGAGGCATTGGATATATTAAACGAAGAGAGCTTCGATCTGTTGATTCTGGATGTAGTAATGCCAAAAATGACTGGGTTTGATGTTTGTTGTGAGGTACGTAATAGAGATGATGAAATGGGCAATGTGAAAATAATGATGCTCACAGCAAAAACAGAGCGAAGTGACCTTGAAATAGATGAAAAATGCGGCTGCGATCTATACCTTCCCAAGCCTATTGATCCAGGCAGGTTAAAGGCATTGATTAAAGAATTGTTGGAAAGATGACAAGCCTGTAAAGGTTTTTTGCAAGACTTTTCATAAACCCCAAAATGGGCATCGTGGGTAAAGTAAAAAAGGATTTTTTAAGATACCATTAAAAATAAAACAAAAAAATTTCAGGAAAGAAGATTTGCGTTCTATATTTTATTATTCCAAAGAATTGGCCCGGTTTGATTTTGGACCGGACCATTTTTTCAAACCTGAGAGGGCACAAAAAACCCTCGAGCTTTGTCGTCGCTATGGACTTTCAGAATTAGAGCAAATGACCATAAAAAATCCCATACCCCTCCAGAAGGAAAAACTCCTCCTTGGGCATAGTGCAGATTACCTTGATGTACTTCTTCGCGTTGGAAAGGGCGAGATATTTCAGGAAATGCTTTCCTATGGGATAGGCACAGAGGATAATCCACCATTAAGGGGTATCTATGATTGGTCCAGTAAATGTGCTGGTGCAACCTGGGGGGGGATGATTGAATTATTGGATAATAGTTATGACGTAATATTTAATCCTTTAGGTGGGTTTCATCATGCCCTTTATTCTCAAGCGGAAGGCTTTTGCTATGTTAATGATATTGTAATAGCTATAAAGGAAGGGTTGAATCGTAACATAAGAATAACATATCTGGATATAGATGCCCATCATGGAAACGGGGTTCAGGATGTATTTTATGACGATGACAGAGTGCAGTTTATATCTGTTCATGAGTCTGGAAAATATATTTACCCATATAGCGGATCCGTCGAAGAATCAGGAGAGGGGAAGGGTGAAGGCTTCACCATAAACATCCCATTGCCCCCAAAGACCGATGATGAACTTTACCTTGAGGCATTTCATAAGGTTATAAAACCACTAATCAAGGCGTTTTGTCCGGATGTGTTGGTTGCTCAATTAGGAGCGGATTCTATTGTTTCCGATCCACTCACCGACCTTATGACGACAAACAATTCTTATGTCGAAATTGTTGGTGAATTGAAAAAACTTTGTAACAAAATTCTTGCCACGGGCGGGGGAGGATACGACATCTATCGAACCGCCCGATGCTGGACAATGGCCTGGGGCACATTAAATGATACGGAACCCAGAGATGAATTTGCAGGACTTGTAGGTGGGATGATGTTTGGACCTGAAATGGAGGTTGGCAGCTTACATGATAAGCCTTATTTTGTTACAGGGCCGGAAAAAGATACAATACGCAAAGAGGCAAAAGAGACATTCGAATTTCTAATAAAACGGCATCATCTATGATAGTCTGTTAAATTCATATGCGTTCGCGGTTTAAGACTCAAAACTCAGGGCACATTAATTACATGACTTGATAAAAGAAAATCAGGCCTGTTAATTTTAGCCGCTTGTTGCGCTCAACATGCAGATAATATTAGACCTTTTCCCAACCTGAAAATCTTTGTTACATAAGGCAAACGATGGTGGA
The DNA here is from genome assembly GCA_965603225.1 of uncultured bacterium. Classification (GTDB taxonomy): domain Bacteria; phylum Desulfobacterota; class DSM-4660; order Desulfatiglandales; family B25-G16; genus M55B121. The sequence goes on along the minus strand of CBFDCD010000070.1, from coordinate 426 downwards.
TTTTTCTGAAGTGAAGCGTCAGGTTTATTTGCCGGATGGTGACAGGGTATTATTTGTTAATGCCCTTGTTATATTTTTCTCCATAATACCTCTAATATTTCAAGACCTTTCTATAACCCTTTTACCACGAACCCACAATATAGAAGATATGATTTAAACTTGACACACAAGTATAAATTTCATATATTTTTATCAACTGAGGGTTTTTCAATGTCCTTGACAAATCAGCAAAACAGGGAGTCCGTTAAGATTTTCGAGACCTATTGTCTTTAAAAGGTTTTTTTACCGGAATAAGGGCTCCAATCCTCTATAGCACTAACCAAGGTGATTATCTGAAAGATTGTTAGAAGGATTTTAAAGGCCCCGGGGACATATATAGCCATTAATGATTCGATAAAGATAAGAAATTCTTGCTCTTTCATTATA
>CBFDCD010000069.1:0-8961 GCA_965603225.1 uncultured bacterium | reverse complement strand
AAAGTTTTTTGCTTTCTTATAACGACCATCTTGGCAAGCCCAAAAAGGGCCATAAAAGCAAGAAGATTGTATGCTTTATGCGTTTATTAGAATTCCCTCTTTAACAAAATCTGTCAATTCCTATTTTTTTATGGTATGTATAAGTTTTAGTTATGAATAAAACTTACCCATAAAATTTAATTAAATTTAACATGATAAACTTCAATCAACTCAGAGACTTTTATCAGGTTGCTAAAAACCTTAATTTTACCGTTGCAGCAAATGAACTGTGCATCAGTCAGCCGGCAGTTACTGCCCAGGTAAAATTATTTGAAGATTACTGTAAATTAAAACTCTTCAAAAAAAGGGGGAGGAAAATTTACCTGACAGATGAAGGAAAAACCCTCTATAATTATGCTGTAAAAATATTTGAATATGAAAGAGAAATTGAAAGCACAATTGAGGATATGAAAAAGTTGAAAAGGGGCACCCTGCGCCTCGGGACAACAAAGACATATGCCCGTTATTTCATGCCATACCTTATATCAAGATTTCATAAATCTTACCCCCAAATTAAAATCCACCTTGATGAAGGCAGCTCACTCGATATGAGCAACAGCCTTTTTAATTTCAAAAACGAGCTTGTAATTGTTGCAAAGGCCGGGGATAATCCTGATATTTGCTTCATGCCCTTTAGCCAAGAGGAGCTTATCATCATCCTTTCCCCAGGTCATCCATTAGTCAACAAAAAAACCCTGTCTATCAGGGAACTTGCAAAAGAACCGATCATCATGAAGGAAAATGGATCCGGCACGAGGAAACTTGTGTGCGAATTATTTGCCAAAAAGGGACTCACCCCAAATATACTGGTAGAAACAAGCAATACGGAATTTATCAAACAGCTCGTAGCCAGTAGATATGGAATATCATTTTTAGTTAAGGCAGCAACAGAGACAGAGCTCAAAGAGAATAAATTAGCATCAGTCTCTATAGAGGGACAAAAAATATTCCTGGATATAAGCATTGCCTACCTTAAAAACTGCCATTTTTCACCTTCTGCCCAGACATTTATGGGTATACTTAAAAAACTGGCCCTGAAGCAAGAAACCAAAACGGGCATAAGCAGTTTAAAAGACATGATGAAGGTCTACGGAAACGTTTAGGGCTCTTGGAATCAACAAGACACAGCATTCACAATTAATGAGCTTTGTCATCCGTTAAAAAAGTACACTGAGAAGCTCCGCAACAGAAGACACACCAACAAGCTCCAAATCTACCCTGCTTTTCAACGCCTTAATACTTTTCTTTGAAAGAACACACCGAGAAAACCCCAGTTTTTTCGCCTCCTTTAGCCGGAGTTCGGTCTGGCCCACCCCCCTAATCTCCCCTGAAAGCCCTGCCTCTCCAAAGGTAACAATATCCATAGGTATTGGCTTATTAAGAAAACTTGAGGCAACTGTTGAAATAATACCGAGATCTATAGCAGGCTCAACAATCTTAATGCCGCCCGCCACATTTATAAATATGTCCCTGTTGGAAAGATTTATGCCTCCCCTCCTGGATAAAACCGCCACAAGTAGGCTAACCCTGTTCGGGTCAACACCAATAGTAGTCCTCCGCGGTATAGCAAGGGAGCTTGAACAAACAAGGGCCTGCATCTCCACCAAAAGGGGTCTTGATCCCTCCATACAGGATATCACAACAGAGCCGCTGACATCATTAGACCTCCCCTCCAGAAAAACTTTTGAAGGGTTTCCTACCTCCGCCAGCCCGTTGTCCTTCATCTCGAAAACACCAATCTCGTTAGTAGGGCCATATCGGTTTTTTACAGACCTAATGACCCTATATGCATGGGAGCCATCTCCCTCAAAATAAAGGACAGTGTCTACCAAATGCTCCAAAACCTTTGGGCCTGCTATTGCTCCATCCTTTGTAACGTGGCCTATCAAAAATACCGCCCTTCCAGAAGATTTTGCCAGGTTCATTAACCTGCTGGCAACCTCCCTCACCTGCCCTATAGAGCCAGGGGCAGAGGCTAATAACTCTGTAAACATTGTTTGAATGGAATCAATGATAATAATTTTAGGATCAAGTTCATCAATGCCATCAATAAAATGCTCCAAACATGTTGCGCTCAATAAATAAATTTCAGATGATTCTATTGATAGTCTCCGGGACCTCATCTTTATTTGTTGAACAGACTCTTCACCTGAAATATAAAGTGTTTTAAGCTCCTTCCTTGAAACACTCTGAGCAGCCTGCAATATCAAGGTCGACTTACCAATGCCTGGGTCTCCGCCGATTAATACCAGCGATCCCGGCACAACGCCCCCTCCAAGTACCCTGTCAAATTCTCTTAACCCTGTCTTATATCTGGGCTCTTTTTGCATAGAGATAGTGTCAATTCGTTGAGGTATATCTAAAAAAGATTTTCCACTCCCCTTATTATGATCCCTGACCCCGGCTACCTCCTCTGCAAATGAATTCCATGCCCCGCAATCAGGACACCTCCCCAGCCATTTTGGCGCCTTATGGCCGCACTCCTGGCAGACGAAAACTGTTTTTTGCCTTACCATTTCAATTGCCTCCATTTATATTCAAGTATTCAACAGGGCTATATACTTATACAAAAAATACCCCCGCATTTTTTATAGATTTACACCCTTTCCATGGGTATTCACTCTCCAGCTTGATGAAATACAATAATGCGTAGCGCCAGTCAATGCATAACAATGAATGTTTGCAAACTCTTATATGGTACAATGATATTTTACAGAATTTAGTTCTCAGGAGATAGGCCCTGACCTTTACATAACCCATATTTCCTTAACGAGGATGGGCATTTCTCCAGCTCCCTCACATTCTTTGTCTCTATGATCCTTAGGCTTACAATTGTATCAGAAAAAGCATTCTGGCCTTTTTTATTTAGCTGTCAATTTATTTACCACTTTTGAAAAAAAATGGGCATTATTAGCACGGAAAGGAACTTTTCAGGAAACTGTAAATTTTTCCCGTCCCCCTGCGGCCCTATGCTGAGAAGAAAATAAATCTATAAAAAAAATTATTCATATTGACAAAACTCCATACCAATACTAATTTTCATAGATAAATTGTAACCGTTCAGAGGTTCAGGGCTCAGAGGTTCAGCTCACCGCAAGAACGGCGGATAAAGGTTCGAGGGCAGACTGATTTAGGGGGAATGACATATGCTCTCCTGAAGCAAGGCTTCGATTCTGATTCCAATGCAGGATTTATTAAATTCTTACGACACGTCAAGCTAATTTGTGCTGACGTTAAAAGCAAAAAGATGTAGAAAATCGTAAAGCAATTAACCTTTGAACCGTGAACGGTCATGATAAATTAAACAAACAAAAGGAGGCAAAAAAAGGTGAGTGAACTTTTAGAGGTAAACGATAATAATTTTGAAGATGAAATTATAAAATCTGATCTTCCTTCTATGGTTGATTTATGGGCACCGTGGTGTCAACCATGTCTAATGACTGGACCGTGGGTCGAGGAACTTGGGAAAAAATACGACGGAAACTTCAAGGTTGCTAAGATGAATGTTGATGAAAATTCTATAACACCTAATCAATATGGGGTCAGGGCAATACCAACAATACTTCTTTTTAAGGATGGAGAACTTGCTGACACCATTGTCGGGGCAGTCGGCAAGACAAATATTGAAAAGGCCATGCTGAAGCTGCTGTAATATAATCAATAATACATGGGGTTCCATATATGCTTAAAAAATTTACACCCATCCTTATTTACATCCTGTTCTTGAACGGATGTTCACTATTTGGCTTTGGGTCAAGGGTAAGTGAAAAATCCCCAGCAGACTTGATGAGAGAAGGAATATCATCCTTTGAAAGGGAAAATTACGGTAATGCAGTTGAATCCTTTCAAAAGATTAAAGACCGGTACCCTTATAGCAAACTGGCAGTTCATGCAGAACTAAAACTTGCAGATTCACATTTTAAAAGAAAGGAATTAGATGAGGCCATGGAGGCCTATAGGGAATTTGAAAGGCTTCACCCAAAAAATACAGCTATTCCATATGTTATATATCAACAAGGTATGTGCAATTTTACCAGGTTACACACTATCGACAGAGACCAAACTAATGCGGCAATGGCATTAAAAGATTTTAGGAGACTGGAAAAACAGTTCCCTGATGACATCTATTCTTTGAAGGCCAAGAGAAACATAAAGAAATGTCTTACTAACTTAGCCGAGTATGAACTTTATGTAGGCCACTTCTATTTTAAGTCTGAGAAATATATGGCAGCCCTCAAACGTTTTGAATACCTTATCAGCCATTATCCTGATCTCGGCCAGTATGCCAAGGCCTTTGACTATATGGACATTTGCAAAAAAAAACTATCTGAACAAGGCTTATCCAAATAATCCAATCTTTGCCTCCTTAAAAAAAGCAAGATACTGCTGGAAAAGGTAACGTTTCATCCCTATTGAAAATATTAGTTGATAATTCATGCCATTTATGACATATATCTTTTATGCAAACATTTTTTAAAGTAAAATCAACTGTTGATATATATGAATCCTTAAGCGATATTGAGCCCTTGGGTATTGAAAAGGTTCATATAACAAATACCTTAAACAGGGTGCTTGCGACGGATATTATTGCCCGGGAAGATCTTCCTGGATTTAACAGGTCCACTGTTGATGGATATGCACTTAATGCCAGAGACACCTTCGGGGCCAGCGAAGGGCTTCCTACCCCTCTCTATATTGCAGGTGAGGTGAAAATGGGTGAGATGCCGAATTTCACCATTAAAAGGGGGGAATGCTGCCATATGCCAACAGGCGGTATGTTGCCTGAGGGTACTGACTCAGTGATTATGGTAGAATATTCCCAGGTCTTAGAGGATGGTATGGTAGAGATAAACAGACCTGTCTCTCCCTTAGAAAACGTTATCCAATCAGACGATGACCTTAAAAAAGGTCAGGTTATTTTAAAAAAGGGAAGCCCCCTAAGACCCCAGGACCTTGGTGTTTTGGCAGGTCTGGGTATTATCGAGGTTGATGTGTTCACCAGGCCAAAGGCGGCCATTATCTCCACAGGGGAAGAGGTTGTCTACATAGGGCAGAGCCCTAAACCAGGCCAAATAAGGGACATTAATAGTTATACAATCGGCGCTTTATGTAATTCATTAGGGGTACAGCCCATCTATCTCGGCATTATACGTGATAAATTTGATGACCTGAAAGTACTTATCGAAAAAGGTATACATAAGGCCGATGTTGTTCTCCTGTCAGGAGGCAGCTCTGTTGGCATTAAGGACCTGACCCTGGATGTCTTTAAGTCCTTTAAGAATATGGAAATCCTTGCACATGGAGTTTCCATAAGCCCAGGCAAACCAACTATTATTGCACGGAGGGGTAATACAACACTGTGGGGCCTCCCAGGACATCCTTCGTCTGCTATGATTATCTTTGATGTATTTCTGCGGTATCTTTTAGGAAAACTATCAGGTTTGAGTAACTTAGATAAATTCGGTGGCCGTTTTATAGAGGCAGAGATTGATAGAAATATCGATTCAACAAGTGGACGGGATGATTATATAAGGGTTAAATGTTCACTGCTGGAGGAAAGATGGGTGGCAACGCCCATACTGGGAAAAAGTGGCCTCATATCTACAATGGTTGAAGCAGATGGTGTTATCAAGGTTGACATGAATACAGAGGGCATTTACAAGGGTGAAACTATAAAGGTAATGCTGTTTTGAAAACACACGTAAAACAAAAAATATACCTGAAAATGAAGACTCCCCACGAGGCGCGTGAAATCCTTTTCAATAGGTTCAAGCCAGGGCCAATCGAGGAAATAGAAGAAATTTCAGCACATGAAGCGTCTGGAAGGGTTACATCAGAGCCCGTCTTTGCGAGTCTTTCCTCGCCTGATCAACATCTCGCTGCAATGGATGGCATTGCAGTCTCGGCAGAAGACACCTATGGCGCCACTGAAAGAAGACCCATGAGATTAAAATCAGGCAGTGAGGCATTATGGATAAACACCGGGCAGGTAATGCCGGATGAAAAAAATGCCGTTATCATGGCTGAAAAGCTAAATATAATTGATGAAGAAATAATTGAAATCTCTTCATCTGCCTTCCCTTGGCAGAATGTAAGAAAGGTAGGGGAAGATTTTGTTGTTACGGAACTTCTTTTTCCTCAAAATCACATCATCAGGGCATTTGATCTGGGAACACTCATTGTTGGGGGCGCCTTCAAACTAAGGGTTAGGAAAAGACCTACGGTGGTTATTATACCAACAGGCAGCGAGCTTGTACGTTTTTCTAATCTCTCCGAACCGCTCAACCTAAAAAAAGGCCATGTCTTAGAATCAAATTCATTCGTGCTCTCCACACTCGCCAGGGAATGCGGCGCAGACTCCGTGATAGAAGATATAGTACCAGATACCAGCGAAGGGATAAGGGAGGCCTTTCTCAAGGCAGCAGGCTACAAACCGGATGTGATACTATCTATTGCAGGCTCATCTGCCGGTCAAAAAGACTATACTGCCCAAACAATTGAGGAAATTGGGGAGCTGATGGTTCATGGCGTCACTATAATGCCAGGTAAACCAACTATTATCGGCAGTATAAAAAATGTGCCTTTTGTTGGTATCCCGGGGTACCCTGTGTCTGCCTATATATCATTTAATGAATTTGTCAGGCCCTTTCTTTACAGACTTCAGGGCATGGATGATCCAAAAAAACAAATGGTAAATGTAGTTGCGTCAAGGGATATGCCCTCAAAACTGGGCATAGAAGAGTGTATCAGGGTTAATCTCGGCAGGGTTGGTGAGAAGACAATGGCAATACCATTGCCCAGAGGCGCCGGATCAGTGACCACCTTAAGCAGGGCGGAAGGCATTATAAGGATACCCTCTGCTAGCGAAGGCATGGCAGGAGGAGAGGAAACAAAAGCAGAACTACTGGTTAATCCCAAGGATATAGACAACACAATCCTGGTTATAGGCAGTCATGATATGACCTTGGATATACTTTCCGATGAAATCAAAAAAAAGGGCAGGGGGGTCCGTATTGCATCTGGAAATGTTGGGAGTCTTGGAGGATTAATAGCCCTAAAAAAGGGGACATCCCATGTGGCCGGTTCACACCTGCTTGACACACAAAGTGGTGAATACAATATACCCTATATCCGAAGGTATCTTAAGGGACTGCCGGTGCATGTCTTTAACCTTGTAACCAGAGAACAGGGCCTGATCATCCGGAAGGGTAATCCTAAAGGAATAAAAAATACAGGAGACCTTGTTAGAGACGATGTCTCTTTTATAAACAGACAGCAAGGTTCAGGCACAAGAATACTACTTGATTACAAGTTAAGGGAAGGCAACATAGACGCGTCTCTTATTAACGGTTATGATAACGAGGAATATACCCATATGAATGTGGCCGTCTCTATATTAAACGGGACGGCAGATGCCGGTTTAGGGATAATGGCCGCGGCCAGTGCCCTGGACCTGGATTTTATTCCAGTTGTTAAGGAGCAATATGACCTCATTTTTCCGTCTTCTTTTTTAGATGATCCCAAGATACAACTTTTCTTGGATATAGTACGCTCTAACAATTTCAGGGAACGGGTAAAAAAACTGGGGGGCTACAACCCGGATAAGAGCGGAAATCTATGGCAAGTAATCTGATTTGGAGATATCCATGCAGAGGGTACAATTAAAATCAAGACAATGGCTTGAGGATGAAAAAGGCAATATTATTATGGGAGAAGGTAGGCAGAGAATCTTTCAATTAATTGAAGAAACAGGCTCAATAAACAAGGCCGCCATCATGATGAATATGTCTTACCGGGGGGTTTGGGGTAAAATCAAGGCCACAGAGGAACACCTAAATAAAAAAATCGTACTTACCAAAAGGAGACATGGTTCCCAGTTAACAGAATACGGCAAACAACTTCTAACAGATTATGGGCAACTAAAAAGGGAGTGCACAGAGGCAGATGAAGGAATCTTTAAAAACATATTTATGGGAAAACAGGGGGTACTAAGGTGAAGGCCATTGGAATAACTGGTTATGGAAAAAGCGGAAAGACTACAATAATCCTCAAACTATCGAGAGAGTTGGCAGCTTTGGACCAGGAGGTTGCTGTGCTGAAGCATGTTCCAGGAAACATTGATTTCCCGGATTCAGACACATCAAAATTCAGGTCAGTCGCACCATCCGTATCTGCGATTTCCCCAGGAGAATCGGAGATAATCTTGCAAGGAAAAAAATATATTGGGGATATCCTGAAATATTTTGACGCTGATATTGTTTTAATAGAGGGGTTTAAAAAGGAGAAAACATTTCCTAAGATTGTCTGCATAAAAGAAGAGGAAGATAAAAGTAAATTATTTGATGGACTGGAAATAGCAACCGCCGGCTTTGATAAAAACTTGGTGGATTTTGACATATTAAACGATGAGCATATTAAAAAATTGGCCTCCATCGTGGCTGAGAAGTCATTCAAGCTGCCGGACCTAAACTGCGGGCACTGCGGGTATGAAAGCTGCTATGACCTCGCAAAAGAGATTGTAAGGGGAAATAAAACAGTTGACAATTGTGTTTCTCTTAACCCTCTAATGTCTATTAAGGTAGATGGTAAGGCCTTTGCATTAAACCCATTCATGTCTAACCTGTTTAAAAATAGTTTTCTCGCCATGCTCTCCTCCCTGAAGGGCTTTAAAAAAGGACGTATTGAGATTGAAATACCATAGGTGTAGCCGTTTACGGCTTGAAACGTAAAATTGGAAAATAGAAATTTGAGATAGATGATACGAGTTTACGGATTGTATGTTTATAAACCGGCAAAAGATTTATCAGATGGGGTCTGGTACGACTTTTATACGTGGTAGCCGATCAAAACAGTAGTTGAAAAAATATCGCCCAAAATTGAATGTGTTCATCAACAGTACAAAAGCATGAAGGCCAAATTTCC
>CBFDCD010000068.1:0-9077 GCA_965603225.1 uncultured bacterium | reverse complement strand
TTAGGCCGAGTTTTTGGCGATTAGCGAAGTATTTCATGAATCCCAAAATGGGCATCATGGGGGAGCGAAAGGACTTTTTACGGGACCATCATGTTTTATATGAGAGAGAAAATATTTTATTGCCGTTAAATGATGGTTTTTTATAAATTATTTTAAAATTATATTCAATATGCTTGCCAATGTATTTAGTTGCGCTTTAGTAGGGATAGACGCATATATCGTGGATGTTGAGGTAGATATATCACGGGGGCTTCCTACCTTTTCTACCGTGGGTCTTGCGGAAGGGGCAGTGAAGGAAAGCAAGGAAAGGGTGAAGGCGGCCTTAAAAAACTCTGGCTATCGTTACCCTGCAGATAAAATTATTGTTAACCTTGCACCTGCAGATATAAAAAAGGAAGGTAGCGGCTTTGATCTACCTATAGCCATTGGTATACTCACTGCAACTAAGCTTATTCACAATTCAACAATAATAGATCATCTCATCATAGGAGAATTGTCCCTCGATGGCAGTATTAGGCCAATAAAAGGAGCCCTTTCCATGGCAATAATGGCAAAAGAACTTGGTCTAAAGGGCATATACCTACCCTCTGATAACGCCAGGGAAGCAGGCGTGGTAGATGAAATAAATGTTTACCCTGTAGATACCCTATCCCAGTTAGTTCAAACCCTTAATGGATTTGAAGATGTAACGCCTGTCAAAATAGAGACAAATCTTAAGGGCACAAAGCCAAATTATGATACTGATTTTAATGATGTCTGTGGGCAGGAAAATGTAAAGCGGGCACTGGAGATAGCTGCAGCAGGGAGTCACAATATTTTGATGATAGGCCCACCAGGCTCTGGAAAGACTATGCTTGCCCAACGAATTTCCACTATCTTGCCAAACCTAACATTCAATGAATCGCTGGAGACCTCAAAAATTTATAGTGTAATGGGATTTATGCCGAGAAATCAAGGAATTATCACTACAAGGCCGTTTAGGGCGCCTCACCATACCATATCTGATGCAGGTTTGATAGGCGGTGGCAAGACACCAAAACCAGGAGAGGTTAGCCTTGCCCATAATGGCGTACTTTTTTTAGATGAAATGCCGGAGTTTAAAAAAAATGTCCTCGAGGTCATGAGACAACCTATGGAAAATGGTTTTGTTACAATTTCAAGGGCAAGCTCTACAGTAACGTACCCAGCCAGTTTCATTTTAGTTGGTGCTATGAACCCATGCCCGTGTGGATTTTTTGGTGATTCGAAACATGAATGCACATGTTCCTACAGGGAGATTATAAAGTACAGGTCAAAGATATCAGGGCCTCTGTTAGATAGAATTGATATACACATAGATGTCCCATCGGTGCCTTTCAAGGAGCTAACCGGCAATGGAGAGGGCAGGTCTTCTTCGGAAATACGTGGCGATATTCTCGTTGCAAGGGATATCCAGGAAGATAGATTTCACAGAACAAAAATACATTCAAATGCAATGATGAACACCAGGCAAATAAGAAAATTTTGTAAAATAGACGATAAGTCCAGATCCCTACTTGAAGCGGCTATGGAAAAGTTTGGCTTTAGCGCAAGGGCTCTTTCCCGGATTCTGAAAGTTTCCCGTACAATAGCAGACATTGAAAGAAGCGAAAATATTCAAGCTGCCCATATAGCAGAGGCAATACAATATAGGTCATTTGATAGAAAATTACTCTGATGAAAAGATTTTTAATAATAGCCCTAATTTTTTTTATAGCTGTCTTCTTTCTTATAACATCTGCTGGAATGACTTTGTGGTATCTCTGGTCGAGCAATCTTCCATATATCGGCTCCCTTAAAGATTACAATCCACCAATTATAACAGAGGTTTTTTCTGACGATGGTCAGGTCATTTGTAAATTTTACGATGAAAAAAGAGTTTTAGTGTCATTAGATAATATCTCGGAAAATGTTGTCAATGCCTTTGTAGCCGCAGAAGATGCACGATATTTTCAGCATAGCGGCATTGATTTTTCAGGGATATTAAGGGCATTGTTAAAAAATGTTATGGCCGGCAAAATTGAACAGGGGGGCAGTACAATTACACAGCAAGTTACTAAATCTCTCCTTCTAAAAAACCCGGCAAGGACTTACAAGAGAAAGGTGAGGGAGGCTCTTCTTTCCCTTCAAATTGAAAGAGCTTTCTCTAAAGAAAAAATACTCTATCTTTATCTTAACCAGATATATCTTGGCCATGGCCTTTATGGTGTTGAGGCTGCCAGTCAAGTATACTTTGGTAAAAAGGCCAGAAATTTAAATATACCTGAGTCAGCGCTCCTTGCAGGCCTTGCTAAGGCGCCAAGTAGAGATGATCCTGTAAAACATCTTAATCGAGCAAAAAAAAGGCAACGATACGTTTTAGAAAGGATGAAGACGGAAAGGTTTATTGACAATAAGGAATTTGAAGATGCAATAAATGAAAAATTAGATTTAAAGCCTTATAAAGAAAAGAACCCTCTTAAAGATGTCCCTTACTTTACAGAGTATATTCGCCAAAAAATAGAGGAAAAATACAGCCGCCACCTTCTTTATCGAGGTGGATTCAGGATTTATACAACTATAAATTTAAAAATGCAGGCCTCGGCAAAGGATGCAGTTAGAAAAGGGATAAAAGACCTTGATAGGCGGGAGGGATACAAAGGCCCAGTAAGAAGAATTTTGTTTCCATACGAAGATGATTTCTACCAACAGGCAATTAAAAGATTAGAAAAAAATCCATTAAAGATAGGTGCGATTGTTGAAGGTATTGTTAGGAAAGTTGACAGCCGTAATAAGGAAACTTTTGTCAGAATTGGAAACCAGCGTGGAATAATACACTTTTCAGAAATGAAATGGGCGAGAAAAGCTGATCCTGAAAAGGCATATTATGAGGATAAATTGAAAGATCCTGCAGATGTCTTAACCCCCGGGGATATTATCAATGTAAAAATTATTGGTATGGATTATGATCTGCCTGGATGGACGCTATCACTATACCAAGAACCTGAAGTTCAGGCATCCCTGATTTGCCTTGATGCCAAAACAGGATATGTAAAGACAATGGTTGGTGGGTCAAATTTTTATAAAAGCCAGTTCAACAGGGCAATCCAGTCAAAAAGACAACCAGGCTCAGCATTTAAACCGATAATTTATTCAGCCGCACTGGACAAGGGGATGACTCCTTCTTCGATAATTATTGACTCGGCGTTTATTTCATCCATGGATAATGAGGAAAAGACATGGAAACCAAGAAATTACAAGGAAAAATTTTTTGGACCAACCATGTTCAGGACTGGTTTGATAAAATCAAGAAATATAATTACCATAAAAATTCTAAAAAAAATTGGCACAAGATATGCGATTGACTATGCGCGACGCTTGGGAATAGAATCTCCCTTAAGTCCTGATCTGTCTTTAGCCCTTGGCTCTTCCGGGCTATCGCTCCTTGAACTAACGAGATCATACTCGGCCTTTCCAAATGGTGGTATGTTGGTTAAGCCAACATTTATTACAAAAATAATTGACAGAAATGGGGAGATTATTGAGGAGAATATTCCATCATATTCTGAAGCAATCTCTAAGGAAACAGCCTATGTAATAGCTGATCTTTTAAGGGCGGTTGTTAAAGAGGGCACAGGTTGGAGGGCAAAGGCACTTGGAAGGCCGGCTGCCGGCAAGACAGGGACGACTAATAGTCTTAGAGATGCATGGTTTATGGGTTTCACGCCAAATTTAGTTTGCGGTGTATGGGTGGGATATGATGATAGAAGACCAATGGGTAAGGGTGAGACCGGGTCAAGAGCTGCCAGCCCCATTTGGCTTTCCTTTATGAAAGAGACACTTAAGGGTGGGCCGTCAACACCTTTCCAACAGCCCGATGGAGTAGTCGTTACAAAAATAGATGCGGAAACAGGTCTCCTTGCAAGCCCCTATTCAAAAAAAACCTGTTTCCAGGCATTCAAAAAGGGCACAGAGCCTGTCTCTTACTCCCCAAAACCGAATTATGGGAAACCTGGACGATTTTTTGAGATGGATATGGACTACTCTAATTGAAAATGGGTGTTTTGAAGGTAGTTTGTTTTTGGCTTCTTATTTGTTCACAAGCTAATTGAGTTGGTGAAAATTTAAAATAACAAATAGCTGTATACGTGCGGACATACAAAGGCGGGCCAAATAATTTACCATGGTAAGTAATATGTCGCATTCAATCTACTACTTATTTAACGTAGAAGGCAAATAAAGCCATTCAAGCACTCCTTGCTTAGAATATTTTAGCAGTATTTACCTCATGTGATAAAGGTTGCTATGTTATGTAAAGGTCTATATAGTCAAGACAAGTAACTGTCCCTGATATTAATATAATCTTCTTCAAGGGAGCTATTTGATTGAGAATAGGCGATTGATTTATTGATTATAGCGGCAACTTCTTGTCTTGATATCTTATTTCCTTCTAATTTTGCAATCTTATCTAATGTATTATAGCCCAACACAAAAGGAATTATACAAAACATCCTGATGGATTTTTCCTGCAATGGAAGTAATTTTATATAACTCAAGGAGGAGTCAAGATACGTTATTATAAGGGGGAGCATGTTTTTTATTATTCCCTGCCTTTGTTTAACAGACAGGGAATCGATCATTTCAAGCTTTACATTGTAGTTTTCCGTTATGCTGAGGGGGATATAACACCAGCCTCTTGCTATATCCTTTTGGTAATCTTTTATTATATTTATTAACTGCAATGCAATGCCAAAACGAACCTGAAAGTTTTCAAGTTCAAGTCTTTTTTTTCTGATGCTGTTAGTCTGGCTGAATATTTTTGTGAGCATAATACCTACAACGCCAGCTACAAAATAACAATAATCTTCCAATTCTTTGAAGTCTGTGAGTTGAAATATCCGGCTATTGTTCTCTGATTTTAACCTTTGGAATTTTGCCATACCCTCTGATGTTTCCACGATCAGTGGATCAACAATTTCTCTATAGATTTCAGGTAGATCAAAGTAGGACCGTAAGACTATGTGCCCATTTTCTACAAGATTTTTTGAATCAGAGTCTTCTTTCCAGCGAAACTTAAGTGATTCATATAATTTTAACCTATCAATTAGTCCTTTGTTCCCCTTAAATATTTCCGAGAAATCTATGAGGTCTTTTATCTTTTCCGCCTCACTCTGATATATAGTATCCTCAAATGTGTCTGCTATACGGAAAAGAAGATATCCAACAAGAACTATCTTAAAGACGTCTCCCTCAAGTTGTGTTATATTAAGTGAAAATGTCCTTGAAACCTTTTGTAGTATATTACGACAATAGCCCCAGTCCTTATCCATGATTTTTTTATTCATCCTATTTTTATTCCATGCTTAGATTGCTTGAATTTCCTGATCTATTTATAAACAACACTGTAAATTAAAATTGGCGAACTTATTCCCTTTAGCCTATGTGGGCCCATCTCTTTGAAGTCTGCTATATTTTTTACCCTTTCATATGTTCTATCACTGATTAATATCTCACCTGGTTTTGCCATTGATTCTAATCTCGAGGCAACATTAACCTGTCTGCCAATTACAGTATAATCTTTATGAAATTTTGATCCAATATTACCTACTGTCATGTATCCAGTATTTATTCCTATGCCTATATTTAGATCATGTCCATACGATAACCACTCATCTTTTAATTGATTAATTTTTTGCTGCATATCAATAGCCAGTAGAACTGCCTTTTGTGCATGGTCTGGAATCGAGACGGGATCACCAAAGAATACCATGAGACCATCTCCTATTATCTTATCCAGGGTTCCATCATGCCTGTAAATTAGTTTTGTCATCTCTGAGAGGTAATTATTCAGAAGAAGGATAATCTCATCCGGCTCAACAGAATCACTTAAATTTGAAAATCCCCTTATATCAACAAAAAGAATGCTCATTAATTTTCTGCGGGAAACATTGGAAAAATCTTTGTCATTTAAAAGAATACTGTCAGTAATTTTTGGTGAGAGATATCTCCTTAACTCATTATATCTCTTTAACTCCTTGACTTGCTCGTCAACTTTTTCCTCTAACCCCTTATTAAGGTTAAGCAAGTCTTCTTTTGCCTTCCTTAACTCGCTGGTCCTATTTTCTACCATCCCTTCAAGGTTTTTAGTATAGTTATCTATCTTTTCTTTGGCTTCTGTTAAGTTTAGATTGGCATTTTTTAATTTTTCATAGGCCTTATCTTTAGATATTATAGCCTCTCTTAATGTGTTAATAGTATCTATCATTCCATAGGCTTGTTCCGATCTCTTAGCGTTTTTATAAAAAAGTTGAAAGAGTTTTTTCCAGACATTTAGTCTTTCATATGAAATATCCAAAATAAAAGAAGGCGCCTTGTAAATCTCCCCTGCGATCAAGATATCTTTATTATCTATTTTTAATGATTCAGTAATTAGTATTCCTGTGCATCTCTTTTTTTCTTTCTCAATATTATTGTCTAATTCAGAGTACCTTCCCATAAATACCTTCCTACCATCAATAAAGGAGGGTTCTAAAAAAACCTCTCTTCCAAAAACCTTTCTCTTTTTTTCAATCGGAGAATAGATTGTCAGCTCATGCTCCTCTATATTCGGGTCAAGCTTAAAAGAAAGAAATTCCTCTTCCTCATTAAACAGAACCTCTGGATTATATTGGTTTAAAGGTTGTTTGATACTTGCAGGAGGAAGGCCCCACAATGTGGGGATAGATGATAGTATTCCCCTTAGGTAAGGGTCCCCAATGTAATCTTTATTGGGGTCCTGGTCTTTATGAAAGGTAATCCTTAAAATGGTGTTTATCTTTTTAAGTTTTTTATCATAAGCCGGGGACTTAATGATTTCAATATCCTTAGTATCATTTAAATTTTTATTAAAAAAAGGGGTTCGCTTAATTCCATCATCAGGACCGGAAAAAAGTTGAATAAAAAAACAGAATCTTACCCATGAATGCAATCTCGAGGTAGAGGAGCCGCAGTTGAAAAAAAAATTAGGATCGCCTACTATACCCTTTGCCCTTCGGAAAACCTTTTGAAATGTGTCATGCGTAGTCCATTCATCTTCATCTGTGAGGTACTCTTTTGCAGATTGATACCTGTCTTCAGGAAATGGGAGTATATCAAATATTTTATCTTCACAGCATGATAAACTTTCAATATATGCCGTTATTATCTTTATATTTCTATTGCTTATACAGTCAATTCTGCTCATGATTTTTAATAATGCAAAACAGAAAACTGTCTTGACACATTGATTAGTGGATGTTAAAAAGTAACATCCGTAAATAAATTCAACATAAAGTCGGGACGTGGCGCAGTCTGGGAGCGCACCTGAATGGGGTTCAGGGGGTCGCGAGTTCGAATCTCGCCGTCCCGACCAGCCTTGCAGCTCAAAAGAGCAGGTTTAACATTACATGGCCTTTAAAGAAGTAACGCCTCATAAGTGCAGAATACACAAGCATGACTTCCATCGTCAATCTTTTTTCATAAAACATCATAAGGCATTACTATTTTATGTAAACCAGAACCCCTGTTACAAAAACCTTCATGTGAACCGCTATATCACTTCATATGCAACTATCGCATTATTTTTATTGGTTTTTCTTTGCCTGCGGCCCTGTTAAATATAAAAGATGGTTGATTAATATCAGGCCCTTGAAAGATAAAACTTTCCATGGCCTTTTTTAATACATTAAACACTATAAAAGAAGAGGATTGCAAATGTCTATTTCAAAAAAAATTGAAGGTTCAATTAGCAAGTCATCCATGGTAAGGAGGATGTTTGAAGAGGGTAATGTGAGGAAGGCAAAATATGGCCCTGAGAACGTCTTTGATTTCAGTTTAGGCAATCCAAGCATCGAACCACCGGCAAAATTTAAGGAAGTGTTAATGGGGTTGGCCGCCGACAAATCCCATGGTGTTCATATGTATATGTCAAATGCGGGACTTATTGAAACCAGGAAGGCGGTAGCAAATTATATTGGAAGACTATGTAAAATGTCATTTGGTCCTGATGATATTATTATGACAGTAGGGGCAGCCGGGGCATTGAATGTAGTTTTAAAAACCATCCTCAATCCAGGCGATGAGGTAATTATACCTTCACCTTATTTTATGGAGTACAATTTTTACGTAGATAATTTTGGCGGTTTATCGAAGGTTATTAATACGAATAAAGATTTTTCTCTTGATTTATCGGCCATTGAAAATGCTATGAATCAAAACACAAAGGCTCTACTAATCAATACTCCTAACAATCCAACAGGAAGTGTTTACCCGGAGGAAGACCTAATCAATCTTGGAAAGATATTAACACAATATAAGCAAAGGTATGGTAAATCAATATACCTGATATCTGATGAACCGTACAGTAAGATAGTGTATGACGGAATGAAAAGCCCATCTATTTTTAATGCATATAGTGAAAGTATTCTGGTAACATCATTTTCAAAAGACCTATCGCTGCCTGGGGAAAGGATCGGCTATATTGCTGTTCATCCCCAGGTTGAAGATAAGAAGACCATTATCAATGGCCTCATCCTATGCAATCGCATCCTTGGATTTGTGAATGCGCCTGCATTGATGCAACGGGTGATACCTTCTCTTTTGGAGATTAGTGTTGACATAGACATTTATCAGCATAAAAGAGATATTTTATGTAAAGGCCTTAAGGATGCCGGGTATAATTTCATACTCCCTGCAGGCACATTTTACCTTTTTCCAGAAACACCCATCCCGGATGATTTAGAATTTATAAAGGACCTCCAAGAGGAAAATATCCTTACAGTACCTGGCTCTGGTTTTGGGGCACCCGGTTATTTCAGGATTGCTTATTGTGTTGAAGATGATACAATCACGGGGGCACTCCCCGGTTTTGCCAGGGTAATGAAAAAATACAAATAGGAAGGGCGCTATGTATTCAAAATTACTTCTTTTAAGGTTTCCCAGAGATATTGTAGATAAGGCTATATCAGTCAATCTGGTCAAAAGATTTGATCTTTCCTTTAATATATTAAAGGCTACGATCTATCCGAGAAAAGAAGGTATGATGGTCTTAGAACTAACCGGAA
>CBFDCD010000067.1:0-9171 GCA_965603225.1 uncultured bacterium | reverse complement strand
ATAAGCTCGGTTATTGGTATACCGGCCACAGTGGAATATCGTGGCAATGGGACCATTGTATCTCCATGCGCACCAAGCACAAATGCATGGGTATTCTCAACAGAAACATTCAGTTCCATTGCTATAAATGCCCTGAATCTGGCAGAGTCAAGGACTCCGGCCATCCCAATAACCTTAGTCTTTTGAAAACCGCTTGTATCAAGTGCAACATGGCACATAGCATCAAGGGGATTGCTTACTATGATTAAAATTGTATCAGGCGCAACAGCGGCAATTTCCTTAACGACCGTCTTCATAATTCCAGCATTAGTTGAAAGAAGATCATCCCTGCTCATACCTGGTTTTCGGGGGATACCTGCGGTTATAATCACTATATCTGAGTCTTTTGCAAGGGAATAGTCATTAGTCACCCCAGTAATCCGCGAATCATGCTTCTCTATAGGCGCTGCCTCCGCAAGGTCAAGGGCCTTGCCTGCAGGTACGCCTTCAAGGATATCAATTAATACAACATCTGCAAGTTCTTTTTCGGCGACCCTCATGGCAACAGTTGCTCCCACGTTCCCTGACCCAATAACGGATATTTTTTTTCTCATAATTTATCTCCTTTCATCATTAAAGTTTTTAAAAGGCTAACCATTTTTCATTTATATGTCAATAGGCATAATTTATGCGGAAAATACTTCAGGTGTCTACCCCATATACTTTCATAAAGCCTTCGTATCAGTTTAATAAAAAATTGTTACTGTCCGGTGATATGGATTTTTCCTAAAATCCTTTTCTTGCCCTAAATTCCATAAAAGCCAATCTACCTCAAAGGCCCGTAAACTTTTTCCCATGTGATGCAGTTCCTGTTTAATCAGTTCTACGGCCCAAATGGTATTTGCCCTTATCTCAACCTCTTCAGCAGAGCCAGGGCAAATAAGCATTTCACCATCTACCGTTCGAGTCAGGGAAGGTTTGTAACGCAATATACCCTGTTGACGAAGCACCTGAGGCAGTTTGTAATCAGCGAAGGCAGTAAGTTTATCAATGTCAACGAAATTCCCCCAGCTTTTTCCCTCCAATGCCCCGTACAGATCAGCAGCAACTATTTGCGCCCGCTTATAGAAAAACACCTCATAGTCCTGGTAGTGGGCTATATCGTTAAAGGACAATAATTTATCGGCCAGCAACCGGGTTAAATGTATTGCCGAACCTTTGGCTTCCTCAACCAGCTTGCAGGCCTTCCCGTCAAACTCCCTGATAAGCATTCTACCAAGTTCATTGAGAATCTTCACTCGTCTTTCCATTAACTGCAATTCCCCTTTTCCGCCTAAGGTCTTTTTTAAGGTATCGAAGGAAAGATCTATTAAATATCCCGGCTCTATAATTGGCATACCTGACTCTATAGCCCTTTTTAGAGATGCTGCCATTGCGTAATAGCCAGAGAGTATTTTAGAATCGTATTGTATCTCCCATTTTTTCGCCCCTAATTTAGGCCAGAAACAGAAATTGAGGCTGTCCAACACCAAAATATAAGAAACAGTATCTTCATCTCTTCCGCAAAAGTGATAAAATCTGTTCCACGGAGGCACAGTTGTTCTGTCATGAAGTATTTTTTTTGAAAAGGAAACAATGGACTTTGTGTCTATCAGCACATGACTGCTCGCCTCTGCTACTTTTTTTGATGTCTCAATAACTTCCCACATGGTCTTCTCATAAAAAATTATCTTATTTTTATAGTTTATCTGTGTCCAATTATCTCAAAAATTATAATTACTGAATTGATTCTTGACACAATCATATTATTTCCATATATTTATGCAAAAAAATTTGCGAGTTAATAAAAGGGCTTTTTACGCGTTTATGATGCCCATTTTTTACTTCTATTTATTAATTTCTTTGCGTATACCATTTTTATAACGTTATAATTTTAGCTAATTCAGGGCAAATCTCTTTCGCTTTCAGTAACATTGTTTATACAGGAGAATTGATTTTTGAAACAGTATTTTAGACCTTTCAAAGTTTTGCTTGTACTTCTATTATTTTACTCATCATTTTCCCTCCAAGCGATGTCTCAGGAGAAAAGCATTCAATCCAATGCGCCTACAGTCTTAAATAAAATTCCAGGGAGGCTAACTTTACGTAAAGCAACAATGTGCGAAGATATACGTGATTTTACCCCTGAAAATAAGGCAATAGTTTTCTCTGTAGCATTAACAAGACTGTTTTGCTTCACAAATTTCAACCCTGTTCCTAAAAAAACCTCTATTTACCACACCTGGTTTTATATGGATGAGGTTATTTCAAAACATAAGCTCTCGCTTAATCCTCCGCAATGGTCAACGTACAGCTCAATGCAGCTCCGGGATTACGACAAGGGCCCATGGAGGGTAGAAATAATTGACGAAAACAATAAAACCCTGCGTGTATTACGCTTTAGTGTTACTGATTAATAGATTATGAAAAATTTTCTCCTTTATCTTTCCAGCATGCAATTGACTGATTTCATTGATATTATATTGATCAGCTACATTATCTTCCGGCTTTATGTCCTCTTTAGAGGGTCTCCAGTGCTTCGTGTTCTAATCGGTATTGTATTACTGTGGTTTTTTCAAAGAATAGCCTCTTCAATGAATTTAATACTTACAAGCTGGGCCTTTCAAGGCATTATCGCAGCCGCTGCTATTTTAGTTATTGTTATCTTTAGAAACGAAATCCGCTCCGTTCTCCAGGCTAAAAACCTAAAAACCTTGCTCTGGTCTTACTCCCGTAAAGATATACAAACCCCTATAGAAATTATATCGGAGAGTGTATTCGAGTTAGCTAAACAACATTACGGCGCCCTGATTATCTTTAGGGTAAAGAATAACCTTGAAGAGATTGTTCACAGCGGCATCCCATGGGGTGGTACCCTGTCAAAAGAGATGATTTTGAGTATCTTCTGGCCTGGAAACCCGGTTCACGATGGTGCAGCTATTATCCAGGGTAATCAAGTATCCCAAGTAGGTGCTATCTTGCCGGTATCCGGACGCAAGAATCTTCCATCTCAGTATGGAACTCGCCATAGAGCAGCACTCGGTTTAGCAGAGAAATCTGACGGAATAGCAGTGGTCGTATCTGAAGAGACTGGGAAGGTAGCTATTGCCAGGGATGGTCAATTAAATGCTTACCAGAATATAGACACATTTTCAAAAACCCTAAGGGAATATCTTCATCAAGGTGATGAAAATAAAGCCAATTCCAAAAAAAAATTTAGACTTGAAATTTCAATTGCAGCGTTTGTCTCATTTTTATTCGTAACAAGCATTTGGTTTATCTTTGCCAGGGGCATGGACACTATTGTTACCCTTGACGTTCCTATAGAGTACATGAACCGCCCGCAGAAAATGGAAATTTTAGACACATCTGTAAACAATGTGCGTTTTCAGTTAAGCGGATCCAGCGCAATCCTCAAATCAATCAGCCCAGACCAGGTACAGGTCCGTTTAGACCTTAGCAAAGGAGTTGTTGGAAAAAATTCATTCACCATAACACATAAAAATGTAACTCTGCCGCCCGGGGTTTTGTTGAAAGAGATAGGGCCAAGCGTCATAGATGTTGCCCTTGACGAACAGGTGGAAAAAGAACTGCCCATCCAGGTAGACTGGGTTGGCAGATTACCCTCCCATCTCATCCTTACCGAGGTAGAAACAAAACCTGAAAAAACTGTTGTCACAGGAGGACAGAGTATACTTGAAAAACTTTCAACAATATATACGGAAAAGGTACGGCTTGATAATATAGAAAAATCAGGTGAAATTAACGTCAGTCTAACACTAAACCCTGCGTCTTTAAAGGTTGTCCAGGGATCAAATGAACAGATTAAAGTAACATACATTGTAAAAAAAAGACCCCCTTACCTTCAAGAAAGATAAAAGGTGAACAGGGTGGCTTACATTATAAGTATCAGTTCACGGTTCATGGTTACACCTTTTGCTATATTTAAAAACTTGGAAAGAAAAAATATTCTAAAATGTATTAGAATTTTTTGCAAACCTGCAAGATCTGGGTGAAAAAAAGCAATGAGGACTTTAGCAAATGAAAATATATCTGGAAGATACACCTACTATCGATGTACAAAATAAAAGCATAGTTGAAAAGGCAAAGGAAATTACCAAGGATTGCACTAATGAGGAAGAAAAAGCGGTAAGACTCTTTTATTTTGTAAGGGACTCTATTCCATATAATATATACATGATCTCTGTATTTATCGAGGACTTCAGGGCCTCAAAGATTCTTGCGTGGAAAAAAGGGTACTGCGTGCAGAAGGCTGTACTCCTTACAGCCCTTGGAAGGGCTGCAGGCATACCCACGCGTCTGGCCTTTGCCAAGATAAAAAATCATGCCCTGCCTCCTCATCTTTTGAAAATGTTTAAAACCAATATCTTCCCCAGGCATGGATATAACCAGTTCTTTTTGAATGGAATGTGGGTAAGCGCGGCTGCAACATTTGACAAAGTCCTCTGCGAGAAAAACGGATTGCCTACAGTAGAGTTCGACGGAAAAAGTGATGCAATCTTACCGGAGAACGATCTTGAGGGTAAACCTTACATAGAATACCTGGAAAAATTTCCTCCAAAGGAAGACCTTCCATTTGACTGGATTAAAGAAAGGGTTTCACAGTTAGTGGGCTTAGATAAGCGACCATGGTTGAAGAAAAGGTAAGAAAGTTAAATTAATGCAGATTATCCTGCACCGTGGTTACTTTTAATCTCTCAACATGTGATGTGATTTCCGACATACTCTCGCTTGCACTTCCTTTAACAAAGATATCGGTAATATCATTGGTAAGTACTGTTTCTTCCAGGTTTAACTCTATTATTTTGGCGCCTGTCTGTCTGGCCAGTCTCGGGAGTATGTTAAAGGGTGATACAACAGCTGATGTACCTATTATTAACAAAGCCTGACATGAGGCTGCTAATTGAGAGCTCCGCTCCATGGCTAAAAGTGGAATTGCCTCTCCGAAAAAGATAACATCGGGCTTGAGTATCTTGCCACACTCGCATTTGGGTGGATATTCACCCTTTTTATCCTTGTAATCATAGGTTTTTTTACACCAGAGACATGTTAGCGTACTAGAATTACCATGGTATTCAATAACGTCTTTTGAGCCAGCTTCCTGATGCAGATTATCTATATTCTGGGTTATAACAGCATTAAGAAGCCCCATACTTTCTAATTTGGCAAGTCCCCTATGTGCGTCGTTCGGTTGCGCCTTTTCTACAATTTCCTCCATTTCTTTCAGCATTTGCCAAACCTTCTCCGGATTATCCCGGAATGCATAAATTGATGCATACTCCTCAGGATCAAACCTGCTCCACAGCCCCTCCTGGCTCCTGAAGTCAGGTATACCAGACTCCACCGAAATACCAGCGCCAGTAAGAGCAATAGTTGCCCTCGACTCCATGATAACCTTAGCAGCATTTTCAATTGATTCTTTCATGAATTATACTTAGACCATTTTTAGGCTAATATCCACTGACCTTGCAGAATGGGTTAATGCGCCAACAGATACCAGATTTACACCTGTCTTTGCAATCTCCCCTATTGTTTCTAATGTGACCCCGCCAGAGGCCTCTAAGAGAACCTTACCTTTCGCAAGAACTACCGCCTTCTTCATATCCTCGACAGACATATTATCCAGAAGAATAGCATCCGCCCCTGCTGCAATAGCCTCTTCAAGGCCTTTAATATCCTCTACCTCTATCTCTATCTTTAATGTATGAGGCACGTTTACCGTAATTTTTTTTAATGCTCTGGTTATAGATCCGGCTGCAGCAATATGATTATCCTTTATTAAAATTCCATCAAATAGTCCATGACGGTGGTTAAAACCGCCCCCTACCCTTACTGCGTACTTCTCCAATATTCGCAAACCCGGCGTAGTCTTCCTGGTATCAATAACCTTTACCTTCAAGGGATTTGTCTTATCAACATATTTTTTGGTCAATGTAGCTATGCCAGAGAGGTGCTGTAAAAAATTAAGGGCCGTTCTTTCTCCAGTCAGTATGCCTTGAAGAGAGCCATGGATTATTCCTATATCATAGCCACTGGGTATAATATCACCATCATGATAAATCCATTTAACGCTTATCTCCGGGTCTATTCTAGTAAAAACCCTTGTGAAGATTTCCATTCCTGCAAGCAGTATCTCTTCTTTTGCTATCAGAGTTGCTTGCCCCTTCGTAGACCTATCTATGATAGCGGCCGTAGTTATATCACCATTTTCAATGTCCTCTTCTAAGGCGGCATCAATTATTTTATCAATCTTGAAGGCACTTTCAAGCTTCACTTAAGCTCCTCAATAACACTAATGGTATGGTTTAATTTTTCCAGCTTTGTACTCATTTCCTCCACCTTGGCCTTAACGCTCTCTACTATATGATCAGGGGCATTATCTAAAAAATCCTTATTTGCCAATTTTTTTTGAGGTAAACCCATTTCCTTCTCTATCTTTTTTATCTCCTTGGCTATCCTCTTTCTCTCATCATGGTAATTTATCAGTCCTTTTAAGGATACGTGGACCTGGATATCTCTAAAAACATATGTGGCAGAGGAATCAGGTTTCTTCGCACCTGAAACAATATCAACAGATTCGGCCTTAGCAAGGTTAGTTATATATGGCAGATTATTCTTTAAAACCTCTCTATCCCCTTTTTCCTTTGCATCAATAACACACTTTACTTGTTTTTTTGGTGGGACATTCATCTCTCCTCTAATATTCCTCACACCAGTTATAATGCCCATCAGTAGATACATTTCTCTGATTGATTTCCCGTCGGTAATAAACTCATCGGGCTGGGGAAACTTAGCTGACATAATACTTCCATTCGTATGAGGGAGTCTTTGCCATATCTCCTCAGTGATAAATGGTACAAAAGGATGGAGGAGCCTCACAACACCGCTTAAAAGAACCTGCACGACAGATTGGGTGACTTCCCTTCTTTTTTTATCATCGCTGTATAACTCCAGCTTAGCCATTTCAAGATACCAATCGCAAAACTCATGCCATACAAACTGATAACATGCGCTTGCTGCGTCATTGAAGTCATAGGAATCAATATGTTTACTCACATCTTGAGCAACTTCTCCTATCCTTGTTAGAATCCAGCGGTCAGCCAGGGTTAAAGAATCATTATCTATAGCCGGCAGGTTTGAGCCCTCAATGTTCATCATAGACAACCTCGCAGCATTCCAAATTTTATTCATGAAATTTCTGTACCCTGCTATTCTTTCCTCTGAAAGCCTTACATCCCTCCCTTGGGCCGCTAATATTGAAAGGGTAAACCTAAAGGAATCTGTTCCAAACTTGTCTATAACCCCGAGAGGGTCAATTATATTTCCCTTGCTCTTGCTCATCTTCTTGCCCTTTTCATCCTTAACAAGGGCATGGATATAAACCTCCCTGAATGGGACATCCCCCATAAAATGAATGCCCATCATCATCATTCTTGCCACCCAGAAAAAAAGTATATCAAATCCAGTAACCAGTACAGAGGTTGGATAAAACGTCTTTAGCTCTTTAGTAGAATCAGGCCAGCCTAATGTAGAAAAAGGCCATAGGGCCGAACTAAACCATGTATCAAGAACATCTGTTTCCTGATGAAGATCTCTGCTGTTGCAGGAAGGACATTCTTTCGGTTCCTCTTTTACAACAATCACCTCTCCACAATCCCGGCAATACCACACAGGAATACGATGCCCCCACCATATCTGCCTCGATATACACCAATCTTTGATATTATTCATCCATTCATAGTACACACCTTCCCAGTTGACTGGAACTATTTTTGTATCCTTCTTTCTTACTGCCTCTAAGGCCTTTTCAGCAAGTGGACCTACCCTGACAAACCACTGCTTAGATAAAATCGGTTCTATCATAGTTTTGCAGCGATAGCAGTGACCTACTGCATGGCTGTAAGGCTCAATCTTCTCGAGTAAGCTGGCTTCTTTCAGGTCCTCAAGTATTGCTTCTCTGCATTCGAACCTGTCCATACCCTTGTAAGGCCCGGCCAGTTCATTCATCCTGCCATTCTCATCAATAACCTTTATTCGCTCAAGATTGTGTTTGTCTCCTATTTCAAAATCATTAGGATCATGGGCAGGGGTAATCTTCAGCGCGCCTGTACCAAAATCCTTGTCTACATATTTATCAAATATAACCGGCAGAGGTTTGTTGAGTATAGGCAAAAGCACATGAGAATCCGGCAGATTTTGGTAACGCTCATCATCCGGGTTTACAGCAACTGCAGTATCCCCTAAGAGTGTTTCAGGTCGTGTTGTTGCAACAATCAAATATCCATCATTATTTTCAAAGGGATATCTAACATAATATAAAAAGCTCTCTACATCTTCATGTTCCACCTCCAGGTCAGCTAAGGCTGTATGACACCTGGGGCACCAGTTTATTATATAATCCCCTTGGTAAATTAATTTTTCTTGATAAAGCCCTACAAAAACCTCTCTCACAGCCCTGGAAAGCCCCTCATCCATTGTGAATCTCTCTCTGCTCCAATCACAGGAACTTCCCAGCCTCTTAAGCTGGTTTATAATCACTCCACCATATTTCTCTCTCCATTCCCAGACCAATTCAATAAACTTTTCTCTACCAATCTGGTGACGGTCTGTTCCCTTTGCTGCAAGGTCCTTTTCAACTACATTTTGGGTTGCAATGCCTGCATGGTCTGTTCCTGGCTGCCACAGAACATTATATCCCTTCATTCTCTTATACCTGGATAAGATATCCTGCAACGTATTATTAAGGGCATGGCCCATATGAAGCCTGCCTGTAACATTTGGAGGAGGAATTACAATAGAAAAGCTAGGCTTGTCAGAATTTGCGCTCGCCTTAAAATACCCATTTTCTTCCCAATACTTGTACCATTTCTCTTCCACGTCCCTTGGCTCATATGTTTTAGCCAAAACACTATTTTCCATCATGAATGATATCCTTCATTTTTCTATGTTTAATTTTTGACGTTTTCATAAAAAGTAACGCCCGGATTTATATTACTTGTGACTCATCGATTTTACTACTGTTTAATTATAATTTTACGAAATTTACAATTTCTTCTTTGCATTTAACTACTCAGGTAGTTAGGTTGAAGACTGAAGGCTGAAGTATTTCAACCACCTCGTAATGATTTAATC